>NZ_JBISWK010000163.1:0-71841 GCF_044462205.1 Kocuria rhizosphaericola
CCGCGCGTCCGGGCACGGGACTCAGATCGCGTGCTTCTCCCGGTAGAACTCGACGCGCTGGGCGAGGATCTCCTCCAGCTCGTCCACGCTGCGCCGCTCCAGGAGCATGTCCCAGTGCGTGCGCTGGTGCTTCTCGTTGGGGTTCACCGGCTTCTCGCCGTTGACGATGATTGCTTCCTTGCCGGTCTTCGACACCCACACCGGCGGGATCTCGGCCTCCGCCGCGAACGTGACCGTGACCTTCTCGCCGTCCGCGGTGCGGTACTCGACGCGCTGTCGCGGGGCCGGCTCGACACCGGCCTCCGTCTCCATGGACTGGGAGCCCAGACGCATTCCCCTGAGGCTGCGGTCGCTCATTGTGGTGGTTCCTCCATAACTGACGGTGGCCACGGCAGTGGCGCACGCTCGGGCTGACGGCGGGTCCGGGACCCGGGATCCGTTGGGTGCAACGCACGGGCCCCCCGGGATGTTCCCCGGAACGCTCCGGGAAGTGTTCCCCGGAGCGTTCTCGGGAAGGCACGCCGGGCCCGCGTGGGAACTCGGTTCAGCGGGAGGCCGGCCCCTCCTGCGGGGGCATCGGGTCGTCGACGCGCACGGGGGCCTCCGGGTCGATGCTCGAGGGCCGGGGGATGGTGAACTCGTCCGGGTCGACCGTGGTGCGCTCCAGGTTGGGCTGGAGGTCCTCCTCCGTCACCCGGACCGCGTCGGGAGTGACGAGCGGCTCGTCCGCGGGCTCGGGCCCGGGCTCCTGCTCGTCGTCCTCCGACCAGGTCCGCTGGGGGCCCCGGCCGTCCTCGTCCGACCGGGAGAGGAACTCGCCCACGCCGCGCAGGGCGTCGCCGAGCTCGGCGGGGATCATCCACACCTTGTTGGCGCTGCCCTCGGCGACCTTGGGCAGCGTCTGGATGTACTGGTAGGCCAGCAGCTTCTGCGTCGGCCGGGCCCGGTGGATCGAGTCGAAGACCTTCCGGATGGCCTGGGCCTCACCGTCCGCGCGCAGGATCGCGGCCTTCGCCTCGCCCTCCGCGGACAGGATGGCGGCCTGCCGCTGGCCCTCGGCCATGAGGATCCTCGACTGCTTGTCGCCCTCGGCCGTGAGGATCACCGCGCGGCGCTCCCGCTCGGCGCGCATCTGCTTCTCCATCGAGTCCTGGATGGACGGCGGGGGAGTGATCTCCTTGATGTCCACCCGCGACACCCGGATGCCCCAGCGCCCCGTGGTGGAGTCCAGCACCCCGCGCAGCTCGGCGTTGATCTTGTCGCGGGAGGTCAGTGCCTCCTCGAGGTTCAGACCGCCCACGACGTTGCGCAGGGTCGCCGACGTCAGCTGGTCGGCGGCCTGGATGTAGTCGACGATCTCGTAGGTCGCGGCCCGCGGGTCCATGACCTGGAAGTAGACGACGGTGTCGATGCCGACCACGAGGTTGTCCTCGGTGATCACGGACTGTGCCGGGAAGGACTGCACCTGCTCGCGCAGGTCGATCAGGGGCAGCAGGCGGTCCACGAACGGGATGAGGAAGTGCAGCCCCGGCGTGAGGGTGCTCTGGTACTTGCCGAGGCGCTCGACGATGCCGGCCCGCGCCTGCGGGATGATCCGCACCGACCTCAGCAGGATGATGAAGACCAGGACGACCAGGACGGCGAGCAGGACGATGACGGCTAGGTCCACGGGTGCCTCTCTCAATGGGGTCTCGACGGGGCCGACCCGGACGGCGGCGACGCCGGTGCGGTCGGTGGGGTCAGAAGGACGGGCGCGGCGCCGGCCCGCCGTCGGCGGCCGGCGCGGGGTACGGGGCCACGAGGACGGTGGCGCCCTCGATGTCGTGGACGAAGACGTCGGTTCCGGGGGTCAGCTGCTCGCCGGTGACCGAGCGGGCGCTCCAGGTGTCGCCCTCCAGGCGCACCAGCCCGCTGCGACCGGTCACGGGATCCAGCACCTGGCAGGGCAGCCCGATGAGCCGGGCGGCGTTGGACACGGTCCCGGGCGTGGAGCGGTTGAGGCGGCGCAGGGCGACCGGTCTCACCACGAAGATGAGCAGCACCGAGGCCAGGGCGAACGTGACCACCTGGATCACCACGTTGTCGGTCACCCAGCTCACCGCGAACGCCAGCAGCGCGGCGGCGGACATCATCAGGAACAGGAAGTCCAGCGTGAGCATCTCGATGGCGGCGAGTCCGATCATGGCGATCAACCACATGACCCACGCGTTCTCGACGAGCCACTCCCACATGACGGTCACCGGCCTCTCGTCCGCCTCCGCGAGGGCGTCCCCGCGTCCCTCCATTGTGCCTCACGGCCCCGACACCACGCCGGAACAGCGTGGCGGCAGCGCTCCGGCGGGCGTCCCCGGAATAGGCGATGTCCCGGCGGCGTTGAGATCTCTACGGTGGTCGCACCGGTGTCCTCGGGACCCGACGCCACCGACCCTCGATCCGACCCGGCGCCCGGCGCCGGGCCACAACCCACCCAGCCGCGGCCTGCGGGAGGAGGAGAACCATGAAGCTCATCACCTCGGTGGCGGTCTCCGCAGCCGGCGCCTGGCTCGCGGGCACGGCGACCGCCGTGGTCGGCCTCTCCGCGCTGCAGTCGCGGCTGCCCGCCGTGATCGCCCGGGGCATCCCCGCCGAGCCCGACTTCGAACGTGCCTTCGTCCTGCTCGGCACCGGGCGCTGCGCGCCCGACGACGACCGCGCGGAGGCGCTGCGGGCCCGGCTCGAGTCCGCCCACGGCCGGCCCGTCGTCTACGTGGACCTCACCGTCCGCCCGGGCGCCTCCGCGCGTCAGGCCACCCGCACCAGAGCGCTGGCGCGGAACTTCCACGCCGATCTCGTGCTGGACCACGACACCGGGTCCGTGGCCGGCCGCCCCTGACCGGCGCCGGTCACCCGCCGCTGGTCGTCACCGGCAGCGGCGCCGTGGCATCGAGGATGTGGAAGGCCTCCGCACTGAAGTCGATGGTGACCTCGTCGCCGGCGGCCGCGTCCGGGACGTCGGACAGGTCCAGGGTCAGCACCGTGCCGTGGTCGAGCAGCACCGGGACCCGCTTGCCGCCGACCGTGTACGTCAGCTCGTTCTCCCGGGACGGGATGTGGTTGATCAGGCCCACCTTCTTGGCGGACGTGGTGGGCTCGGTGCACCCGTAGTCGATGCACCAGCCCTCCGGGAGCGTCTTGACCTGGGCCAGCTCCGTGGTCCAGGAGTAGAGACGCTGCTCCGGCGGGCTGCTGGCGAAGAACATCCCGCCGACCCGGAGCAGGTCGTAGTACAGCGAGTCGATGTCGTTGGCCAGGACGTCGCTGGCCCCGGCGTGGATCAGGGCGTCCTTCCCGAGGCCGGCGTCCCGGATCGCGGCCACCGCACCGTCGAAGCGGTTCTTCTGCGCGACCGTGGTGTTGGCCGTGTCGTTGCGCTCGATGGCCTCCTCGTCGCCCTCGGTGATGGTGGAGAAGTGCGTGGCGATGCCCGCGAGCTCCAGGTGCGGGGCGTCCTCGACGGCCCGGGCCAGGGGGAGCGCCTCCTCGGGCACCACGCCCTCGCGCCCCATGCCGGTGTCCACCCACAGGTGGACCTTCAACGACCCGCCCGTGGTCGACAGCACCTTCTCCGCCTCCTCGACCCACGCGGGGTCCGTGGCGGCGACCTCGACGTCGTAGTGCATCAGCAGCGGGATGTCCTCGACCTGGGCGACGTAGAGCACGGCGATCTTCGCCTCGACGCCGGCCTCGCGCAGGGCGATGGCGTCGTCCAGCTTGGGCACGAACACGTAGTCGACGTCGGCCGCGTCCTCGATGACCTTCCCGAACACGTCCACGGGCTCGCCGTTCTTGAGCACCGCGCCCAGCTGGACGTCCGACGGGAAGTCCGCCCGGATCTCCTCGGCGTTGCGCCGCACGGTCTCCGTGTCCACCGTCAGGAGGGGGATGTCCTGCGTGCCCTGTGTCGTGTAGGTGTAGGCCGTCTTCTCCCCGACGTCGCTGCCGCCGGAGGCGAAGGAGACCTCGACCGTGCCCGGCGTCCCGCGTGCCGGGGCCACGCAGGCGTGCCGGGACGAGCGGTCGTCGAACTCGCACTCGACCTCCGTCTCGCCGAAGCGGACCGTGACCGGGCCGTCGGTGTCCCCGCCGGTGTCCGCCAGAACCAGGTTCCCGCCCTGCAGCCCGCCGTGAGAGGGGGAGAGCGCGACCGAACCGGAGGCGGTCGCCGGGGGTGCGTCCGAGCCGGCGTCCTGCGCGCAACCCGCCAGGGCCAGCACCGACAGGGTCAGCACCGACGTGACCAGCCGGCGTCCCCGGCGGTCCGGCGCGATCACACAGTTCTGTCGTCCCACGGATGTCCTTCCCTCGAGCATGTATTTGCCGACGTGAATCCAGGTCGGCCACGGCGAGCGTACCGGCGAGCGGCGGCCCGGACCTGGACGGCAGGGGAATCTCCCCACAAGTGGCCACAAGACGGGCACGAGCAGGCGCAACATACGGAGATCAACGCCCGGGTCCGCCAGGACGCGGGGAACGGACGCCGCCGGCCGCGTGTCGATGCGGCCCGGCTCGGCGGGTGCCGTCGCCGACGACGTGGCCGAACGGCTGGGCTCCGTCGGCGAGCGGCGAGGATGGCCAGTGCGCCCGAGCACGGTGCCGGGTGCCCGGCGACACGGACCGTCGAGGGGTCCAGGAACAACGGGGTGGAGCGCGGGACGGCGCCGTCCCGACGCTCCTTCCCGTAACGCCGATAATCGACATTATGTAAAGTAGTGGCGAACGGAGCTCCCCTCCGGCGCCCTCCGTCCGCTTTGTACCACCACCGTTTGCGCTCCGCACTGCGGACACCGGGTCGACGCCCCCACCCGATCGTCCCGGAAGCCACCGTCCGGCCGGCTTCTCCTCCTGCGCGCCTCACCCGGCACTCCCGCCTTTCCCATGACCCCGGAGCGCCACGGCTTCGGGCGGGCCCCCGGGCCGGCGCGGCCGGCCCCATCGACCCGCGGTCGAAGGTTGAGACTTTTTCCTCTCGGAAGCCTCAACTCTCAAGGTGCAGCTGAGGCTTCGACGGGTCCGGATCGCGGTCGTGCGACGCCGCACTAGACTGCCAGCATGCACACGTCGGCCCCCCTCACCGCCCTCCCCGAGCAGCGCACCGCGGGCTCCGGCCCGTGGGCCGCGGCGCTGACCGTGGACGTGCTGCTCGTCCTGCTGTTCGCGGGGCTCGGCCGCCGGACGCACGCCCTGGACGCCGCCGGCCTCCTGAGCACGGCGTGGCCGTTCCTGGCCGGGCTCCTGCTGGGCTGGCTCGTGTGGCGGGTGCACCGGACCCCGTTCGGCATCTGGCCCCGGGGTGTCGCGCTGTGGGCGACGACCGTGGCCGTGGGCATGGGCCTGCGGCTGACCGTCGGCGAGGGTGCGGCACCGAGCTTCGTCCTCGTCACGCTCGGGGTGCTCGGCGCCTTCCTCCTGGGCCCTCGAGCCCTGGTCCTGGCGCTGCGCACGGCCCGTTCCCGCCGTCCGGACTGATCCTCCCCGTCCCGCCGGTCCCGCCGGCCCCGTTCCCGAGAAAGGTGCTCCATGCTCACCGCCATCGTCCTCATCAAGACCTCCGCCGACCGGATCCCCGAGGTCGCCGAGCAGATCTCCGACATCCCCGGCATCAGCGAGGTGTACTCCGTGACGGGTGACTGGGACCTGATCGCGATGGTGCGCGTGCACCGGCACGAGGACCTCGCGGACGTCATCGCGGACCGCCTCTCCAAGGTCGACGGCGTCGTGGGCACGAACACCAACATCGCCTTCCGGACCTACAGCAAGCACGACCTGGAGGCGGCCTTCTCCCTCGGCATCGACTGACAGGCCGGCGCCCGTGCCGCGGCCGTGCGCACGGACGACGAAGGCCGGTGAGATGCTCTCCCACCGGTCTTCGTCGTCGGCCTTCCGCCGGCGCGGGGACTCAGCGCGCGGTGTGGGCGATCCAGCGGTCCAGGACGGCGCGAGCGGCGCCGCTGTCCACGGACTCCTCCGCGCGCCGGACCGCCGCGGCCATCCGGTCCTGGAAGGGCCCATCCGCGGTGGGGTCGAAGGCGACGAGCCCGGCGGCCGAGTTGAGCAGCACGGCGTTGCGCACGTGCCCCTTCTCCCCCGCCAGGACGCGTTCGACGACGCCCGCGTTGTACCGGGCGTCCTGGCCCCGCAGGTCCTCGATGGTGGCCCGGGGCATGCCGAGGTCGAGCGGCTCGAGGTCGTGCCGGTCGACCCGTCCGTCGCGCACCTCCCACACCTGGGAGGGTGCCGTCACGGTGAGCTCGTCGAGGCCGTCGGCGCCCCGGAAGACGAGGGCGCGGTCGCCGCGGGCCGCGAAGACGCCCGCGATCAGCGGCGCCAGCGCGGGGTCGGCCACGCCGACGGCCGAGGCCTCGACCCGTGCCGGGTTGGTCATGGGTCCGAGGAAGTTGAAGGCGGTGGCCACGCGCAGCTGCGCACGGGCGGCGGCGGCGAAGCGCATCGACGGGTGGAAGGTCTGGGCGAAGAGGAACGTCATGCCCACGTGCCGGGCCGCGGACTCGACCATCTCGACCGGCTGGTCCAGCCGGACCCCGAGCGCCTCCAGGACGTCGGCCGAGCCCGACTTCGACGACGACGCGCGGTTGCCGTGCTTCACGACCTTGGCCCCGGCGCCAGCGCACACGAGGGCCGACATGGTCGAGATGTTCACGCTGGAGAGCCGGTCGCCCCCGGTCCCGACGATGTCCAGGGCGGGGCCGGAGATGTCGACGGGCCGCGCGTTGCCCACCATGGCGTCGGCCAGTCCGGTCAGCTCCTCGACCGTCTCCCCCTTCGCGCGCAGGGCCACGAGGAAGCCGGCGATGACGACGTCGGACACCTCGCCCGACATGATCGTGTCCATGGCCCAGTAGGCCTGGTCGCGGGTCAGGTCGGTCCCGGAGATCAGCGCCGTGATCAGGTCCGGCCACTCGAGGTTCGGTGCGGTCGTCGGTGTCGTCGTGTTCACGCCCCTGATCGTATCGCTCGCCGCCGGACCGGCCGGAACGGGCCGCCGGCCGGTCCGGCGCCGCCTCCCGACGGGGATGTGACAGGGATCACATCCGGCCCGGCCGGGCGTCCACATCCGCGGCCGCGCGGGCTCCGGGAGCGCGGAGACGCCGCACGGCCTGGTCGCGGACGGCGGCGGGCACCCGGACACGCGAACCGCCCGACCCCCTCCTGGTTGGTCCACCGGGAGTTTTGGCGACATAATGTCTCTGTGACGACTGCAACCCATACCCCAGCCAAGCCGGTAGGCGGGTCGATCAATCGGCCCAACCTCACCTCAGTGGGCACCATCGTGTGGCTCTCCTCCGAGGTGATGTTCTTCGCCGGCCTCTTTGCCATGTACTTCACCCTGCGCTCCACCGCACCGGAGCTCTGGGCCGAGGAGTCCGCCAAGCTGAACATCCCACTGGCCCTCGCCAACACCATCGTCCTGGTGCTGAGCTCGGTGACCTGCCAGTTCGGCGTCTTCGCGGCCGAGCGGCTCCAGCCCCGCCGGGCCGGCGGGATCCTCCAGTTCACCCGGTGGGGAATGATCGAGTGGTTCGCCCTGACCTTCATCATGGGCGCGATCTTCGTGGCGGTGCAGTCCTTCGAGTACGCCGAGCTGGTCGCCCACGGCATCAGCATCCCGGCCAACTCCTACGGCTCGGCCTTCTACATCACCACGGGCTTCCACGCGCTGCACGTGACCGGCGGCCTCATCGCGTTCCTGTTCATCATGGGCCGTGCCTTCATCGCCAAGCGCTTCGGCCACTTCGAGGCCACCTCGGCGATCGTCGTGTCCTACTACTGGCACTTCGTGGACGTCGTCTGGATCGTGCTGTTCCTCGTGGTCTACTTCCTCCGATAGGCCGCGCCGTCCGAGGACGCACCAAGCAAACCAACACCGAAATGAAGGAACGTTTGACGTGAAGGCACTTTCGCAGCAGCGGCGCCACCCGCTCGCAGTCCTCGTACTGATGGTCCTGGCCCTGCTCCTCAGCGGTGGGCTCTACGCAGTCGCCACCACCACCAACGAGGCCAAGGCCCAGACCGAGTCCTACACGGCACAGGACATCGAGGAAGGCGAGAAGCTCTTCGTCGCGAACTGCTCGACCTGCCACGGCCTCGAAGGCGCCGGCACCCCGTCCGGTCCGTCGCTCGTCGGCGTCGGTGCCGCCGCCGTCGACTTCCAGGTCGGCACCGGGCGCATGCCCATGCAGGCCAACGGCCCGCAGGCCATGGACAAGGCGGTCCAGTTCAACGACGAGCAGGTCCGTCAGTTCGCCGCGTACGTGGCGACCCTCGGTCCCGGCCCCGCCGTCCCCGAGGAGCAGTACCTGGACGTCGCCCAGGGCAACGCCGCCAACGGTGCGAAGGTCTTCCTCGCGAACTGCGCCATGTGCCACAACGCCGCCGGTGCCGGTGGCGCTCTGACCCGCGGCAAGTACGCCCCTTCCGTGATGAACGTCGAGGAGAAGCACATCTACGAGGCCATGCAGACCGGCCCGCAGAACATGCCGGTGTTCAACGACGCGAACATCACCCCCGAGGAGAAGCTCGACGTCATCACCTACCTGAAGACCCTCGAGGACAACCCGAACCCCGGTGGATTCGGCCTCGGCGCCCTCGGCCCGGTCTCGGAGGGACTGTTCGTCTGGACCATCGGACTCGCCGTCATCATCGGGTTCACCGTATGGCTCACCTCGCGTTCCGCCTGACGCCGCGTGCCGGCAGCGGATGTCGGACCCCGAAGCTACGATCAACTGCACCAAGAGAAGAATGAGGGACCACATGGGAAGCCACAGTGACGGCACTCCCCACCAGTCGGGAACCGTTGCCACCACGGGCACCACGGCAATGGAGCGTTTCCCCGACCCCGGACTGCCCCCGCACAGCCCGCGCCTGACGGACATCGACTCCGCGGCCGCCAAGCGCGCAGAACGGCAGGTCGTCCTGCTGTTCCTGCTCTCGATCGCCGGATCGATCCTGTTCTTCGTCGGATACTTCGGCATCCGCGTCGACGGCCCCATCTACGACGTCACGAACACCGAGCCCACGCGGGCCCTGCAGCTGCAGAACCTGCTGCTCGGCCTGGGCGTCGCCCTGGGCATGTTCGGCATCGGACTCGGCGTCGTGCACTGGGCCCGCACCCTCATGCCGGACCACGAGCTGGTCGAGAGCCGGCACGCGGTGCGCACGGAGGAGCAGCGCGCCGAGGCGCAGAGCATCCTGACCACGATCTACGACGAGTCCGGGATCAAGCGCCGGCCCCTGCTGCGCAACACCCTCATCGGTGCGGCGGTGCTCGCTCCCCTGCCGTTCGTCGGCCTCCTCCGGGACCTCGGCCCGACGAACCTGGACGTCCTCAAGGAGACCCTCTGGGACGAAGGGATCCGTCTGGTGCGCGATCCCTCCGGCACCCCCATCAAGGCCTCGGACGTCACGCTGGGCTCCACGTTCCACGTGGTCCCCGAGAACCTGAACACCATCGGGCACAACGAGGGTTACCTCGACGAGAAGGCCAAGGCCGTGGTCCTGCTCATGCGCCTGGATCCGGAGATCGTCAACGTGCCCCCGGAGAAGACCGACTGGAACGTCGACGGCATCTTCGCCTACTCGAAGGTCTGCACGCACGTCGGCTGCCCGGTCGCGCTCTACGAGCAGCAGACGCACCACCTGCTGTGCCCGTGCCACCAGTCCACGTTCGACCTCGCCAACGATTGCGAGGTCATCTTCGGGCCGGCCGCACGGCCCCTTCCCCAGCTGCCGATCACTGTGGACGACGAGGGCTACCTCGTGGCCCGCAGCGATTTCCAGGAGCCGGTCGGTCCGACCTACTCGCAGCGCGGTACCCATGTCGAAGAGATGCAGGGTGAGGCGAACTGATGTCCACGTCCACTGATTTCGAGTACAAGCCCCAGACGGGCACCGGCCGGATCGCCAATTTCGTCGACACCCGCATGGGCATGTCGCCGATGGTCAAGGAGTTCGGACGGAAGATCTTCCCCGACCACTGGTCCTTCATGTTCGGCGAGGTGGCGCTGTACACCTTCGTCATCCTGCTGCTCTCCGGCACGTTCCTCGCCCTGTGGTTCGAGCCCTCGATGGCGGCCCTGGAGTACGAGGGCTCCTACGTCCCGATGCAGGGCGTCGAGATGTCCGCGGCCTACGCGTCCTCCCTCGACATCTCGTTCGACATCCGCGGCGGTCTCTTCCTGCGCCAGATCCACCACTGGTCGGCGCTGGTCTTCGCCGCGGCCGTGTCCGTGCACATGCTCCGCGTGTTCTTCACGGGCGCCTTCCGGCGGCCGCGCGAGCTCAACTGGCTCGTCGGCGTCGCGCTCTTCCTGCTCGCGATCGTCGCCGGCTTCACCGGCTACTCCCTTCCCGACGACGTGCTCTCCGGAAACGGCCTGCGCATCGCCGACGCGATCCTGAAGGCGATGCCCATCGTGGGCGCGTACATGTCGATGTTCCTGTTCGGCGGCGAGTTCCCCGGGCACGACATCATCGCGCGCCTCTACATCCTCCACGTGCTCGTGATCCCGGCCATCATCCTGATGCTGATCGTGATCCACTTGTTCATGGTCGTGGTGCACAAGCACACCCAGTTCCCCGGCCCGGGCCGCACCGAGAACAACGTGGTCGGCTTCCCCGTGGGGCCGATCTACGCTGCGAAGGCCGGCGGGTTCTTCTTCATCGTGTTCGGGATCATGGCCCTGATGGCGGGCACCACCACCATCAACGCGATCTGGAACTACGGACCGTACGATCCCTCCCCGGTCCAGGCCGGTTCTCAGCCCGACTGGTACATGGGCTTCACGGACGGTGCGGTGCGCCTCATGCCCGGCACCTGGCCGATCAACTGGGAGTGGACGTTCTGGGGCATGACCATCCCGATGAACGTGCTCCTGCCGATGGCGCCGCTCGCGGTGCTCTTCGGACTGATGGCCGCGTGGCCGTGGATCGAGCGCTGGGTCACGAAGGACGACCGGGAGCACCACATCCTCGACCGTCCCCGGAACGCCCCCTTCCGCACCGCCATGGGTGCGGCGGGCGTGACGTTCTACACGGTCCAGCTGGTCGCGGCCAGTGGCGACCTCATCGCCACGCACTTCCAGCTGGCGGTCAACGACGTCCTGTACTGGTTGCGTGCCCTGTACTTCCTCGGCCCGATCCTTGCCTTCGCGATCACCCGGCGGATCTGCCTGGCCCTGCAGCGCAAGGACCGGGAGATCGTCCTCCACGGCCGTGAGACCGGACGGGTGCAGCAGCTCCCGCACGGAGAGTTCATCGAGGTGCACGAGCCCCTCGACGAGTACAAGCGCTACCGTCTGGTCAACATGCCCGACTACCAGGTGGAGCCGGCGCAGCCCAACGCCAAGGGCAAGATCACGCGCACCGAGAAGACGCGCGAGCGGGTCAGCCGGTTCTTCTTCGAGGACCGTGTCGCGCCCGTGACACCCGCCGAGCTCGAGGCGGCGCACCACCACCACGAGGCCGACGCCCTGACCACGGGTTCCCAGGACCGGGAGCTCGTGCGCTGAGCGGCGAAGGTGCCTGAGACAGGGCCCCGGGAGGATCGTTCCTCCCGGGGCCCTGTCGTGTCCGGGAACCGAACCGCCGCCACCCGGTGGCGGCGGCGGATCCCTGGTCTCCGCCGTGGCTCGCGGGCTGTTCTGCGGCACCCGCAAGCCCCGGGGTCCCTCCCTCCGGAGTCCTGTCCCGGAAGGTCCGCAGACACGCTCCCAGGGGATCCCACCGGCATGTCCCGGCCCACGGGACGGCAGACGGCCCTCTCGCCTTCGCCCAGCCAGGCTCCGCAGTCCTGTCCACTGCGCGCCCGTCAACGGCATGTGAGGACCGACCCCCGTCCGGCAGGTGGGCTCAACGGTGGATCCCAAGGGCCGTCGCGGCGTCGCTGACGGGTGGAGGGAGGGATACGGTCAGCGGAGGGCGCGAGCGGCGACTCGTTCCGGAGGACGACCACCGGACGCCGGCCAGCANGCGTCCGGTGGTGCTGGCCGGCGTCGGCACGCTCGGGGCCTCCCGGATCCTCGGCATCGGGCCCAGGACGGGCTAACGGTGGCGGGCTGAACGCCGCGGTTCCGGGCTCCAGGACACCTGAAGCCCAACAGCCGACCCGGCATCTGTCGGTGCTCGGGCGCGAGAACGGATCACGGTGCTGTCCCGGCAGGGTCTGTCGCCCGGGCGATTACCGGCAGTCGGGAGCGGACGCCCTCCACGGCATCCCGGGATTGCGTCGGAACACGGCCGAGCCTGACCGTGGGCTCTACGTCCCGCCCCTGACTCATGCCCGGGCTCGCTCGGCCGCCGGACGGCACCAATCGGGCGTCCGCGCCATGGACGATGAGCTGCGCCGAGTGGTCCGGTCCGAGCTCGAGCGGGACCCGTCTCCGCAGCAGACCGCCGCGGGGTGGCAGAGGGAGAACGCGCGGCACCCTCAGTGGCACACGTGCCAGGCGATGATCCACCCGGCGCACCACCAGGGCCGGGGCCGCGGACTGCCCCGGCGGTCGGCCGCCCGGGCGCGCACCGGACGGCCGATGCGCCGGCGACGCCGGCGTCCCGGCCAGCGCTCACCCCGAATCGTGGCCCCTGTGCGGGTCCCGGTGCAGGCCTCCGGCGCCGGCCGAAGGCTGCCCGCGGCCCCCGGGTACGGGAGAGGCCCCGGACACCGAGGGGTGTCCGGGGCCTCTCCGACGGTCGGCGTTCAGCCGTCCGGGTCAGTGGGCGTGGTCGCCGCGGGAGTACTCGAAGATCAGACCGACCAGGCCGAGGACCGCCAGGGGGGCGGCCAGGCCAAGGATCCACCAGCCCATGGCCAGGGCGGTGAACGCCAGGGCGCAACCGGTGCCCAGCAGGAGCGGCCACCAGCTCCATGGGGAGAAGTGCCCGTACTCGCCGGCGGACTCGACGATCTCGCCGTCGAGCTTGTCCTCCGGGAGGACGCCACCTGCGTTGCGTTCGACGAGCCACAGGTAGACCGCCAGCATGAAGGACATGGCGGCCACGGCCAGCAGCCCCGGGAAGCCGACGAGCTCGTCGAACCGCGTGAGGAAGCCGTAGACAACGGCCACCACGAGGCTGAAGACGCCGAGGAGAATGAACAGTTTGATGGAGAGTTTCATGCTCAGCCCTTCCGCGTGGCGATGGCGCCGTCGTCGACCGGGGACTGCTGCGGGGACTCCGCGGCCAGCTCCGGGTGGTGCAGGTCCAGCGCAGGCCGCTCGGAGCGGATCCGCGGCAGCGAGGTGAAGTTGTGCCGCGGCGGCGGGCAGGACGTAGCCCACTCCAGCGATCCGCCGAAGCCCCAGGGGTCGTCGACCTCGACCTTCGTGCCGTTGCGCCAGGTGGTGTAGACGTTCCAGAACCACGGGATCATGGACACGCCCAGGAGCATCGCGCCGACCGTGGAGATCTGGTTCATCCAGGTGAAGTCGTCCTCCGGCAGGTAGTCCGCGTAGCGGCGCGGCATGCCTTCCACACCCAGCCAGTGCTGGATCAGGAAGGTCATGTGGAAGCCCAGGAACAGCAGCCAGAAGTGGATCTTGCCGATCCGCTCGTTGAGCATCTTCCCGGTGAACTTGGGCCACCAGAAGTAGAACCCGGCGAACATGCCGAACACCACGGTGCCGAAGATCACGTAGTGGAAGTGGGCCACCACGAAATAGGAGTCCGAGACGTGGAAGTCCAGCGGCGGGGTGGCCAGGATGACACCGGTCAGTCCGCCGAACAGGAACGTGAACAGGAAGCCCAGGACCCACAGCATCGGGGTCTCGAAGGTGATCGAGCCCTGCCACATGGTGCCGATCCAGTTGAAGAACTTCACGCCGGTGGGCACCGCGATCATCATCGTCATGAACGCGAAGAAGCTCAGCATCACAGCACCGGTGACGTACATGTGGTGGGCCCACACGGTCACCGACAGCGCCGCGATGGCGATGGTCGCGAACACCAGGCCCTTGTAGCCGAACAGCGGCTTGCGGGAGAACACCGGGATGATCTCGGAGACGATGCCGAAGAACGGCAGCGCCAGCACGTAGACCTCGGGGTGGCCGAAGAACCAGAACAGGTGCTGCCACAGCACCGCTCCCCCGTTGGCCGGGTCGAAGATGTGCCCGCCCAGGGTGCGGTCCATGCCCAGTGCGAACAGCGCCGCCGCCAGCGGCGGGAAGACCATGATCACGAGCAGCGAGGTGATCAGCGTGTTCCAGGTGAACAGGCCCATCCGCCACACGGTCATGCCGGGGGCGCGCATCGCGATGATCGTGGTGATGAAGTTGACGCCGCCCATGATCGTGCCGAAGCCGGACAGGGCAAGGCCGAAGACCCAGAGGTCACCGCCGGCGCCCGGCGAGAACGAGGAGTTGCTCAGGGGCGTGTACGCGAACCAGCCGAAGGAGGCCGCCCCCTGCGGGGTGAGGAAGCCGGCGGTCGCGATGAGGGAGCCGAACAGGAAGAACCAGAACGCCAGGGCGTTCAGTCGCGGGAACGCGACGTCCGGGGCGCCGATCTGCAGGGGGACGATGACGTTGGCGAAGCCTACGAACAGCGGGGTGCCGAACATGAGCAGCATCAGCGTGCCGTGCATGGTGAACAGCTGGTTGTACTGCTCCTTGGTCTCCAGGATCTGCATGCCCGGCTCGAAGAGCTCGGCGCGGATCAGCAGCGCCATCACACCGGCGATGCAGAAGAAGGCGAAGGAGGAGATCAGGTACATGTACCCGATGGTCTTGTGGTCGGTGGACGTGATCCAGTTGACGACCATCCGTCCCTTGGACCGGGGCACCACGCGCGGAGCGACAGTGGCTGCCTCGTCCCGTGAATACTCGAGTGTGGACACCGGTACTCCTTAGTTGTCGAAGGATTCTACGGGCAGGACGTCGTCGGCGCCCGGGTAGGAGTCGCGGCTGTACTCCTCGCCGAGGGCCCCGGTCTGACCGGCGTCCCGCAGGGACTGGATGTGGGCGTCGTACTCGGCCTGGCTCACCACGTTGACGTTGAACAGCATCTCCGAGTGGTACTCGCCGCAGAACTCGGCGCACTTGCCGAAGTACGACCCCTCCTGCCCCGTGGTGATGTTGATGTTGTTGGTCCGCCCCGGGAACATGTCCGCCTTCTCGAGGAACGCGGGGACCCAGAAGGAGTGGATGACGTCGCGGGAGGTGACCTGCAGCTCGACGTCGCTGTCGACGGGCAGGTACAGGGTGGGCACCCGCTCGGGGACGCCCTCCTCGCCGTCCAGGTGGCCCTGGATGCCGGTGTCCCAGACGTCGTCGGTGAGGTAGTTGAAGTCCCAGGCCCACTGCTTGCCGTACACCTGGACGACCACGTCGGGGTTCTCGTGCGGATCGAGGATCTCGGCCTGGGTCCGCACGGTGAAGAAGAAGAGGGACATGATCAGGGCGATCGGGACGACGGTGTAGAAGACCTCGAGGGGGGCGTGGTACGCGACCTGGCGCGGGTAGCCGGTCTCGTACTTGCGACGGCGGTAGGCGATCATGCACCAGAGCATGAGGCCCCAGGTCACCAGTCCCACGGCGAGGGCTGCGATCCAGGACCCGATCCACAGGTCGAGGATCATGTCGGCGTTGTCGGTGATGCCACGCTCCGTGGGCATCCAGCCGAGCTTCGCCTCTTCCGAGCAGCCCGTCAGCGCGGTTGCTGCCAGGACTGCTACCGCAGACACCTTTGCCGTGCGGCGCCGGAGGCTGTCGGTTCGTGTGTGCGAACTCACAGACGGCCCTTCCTCTTCTTCTCGTGCTCGTCATCTGCGCGCCGCAGGCCCCGATTCCGAGAGCCCGGACACAGTCAGGTGGAATGTTTCCCTCCGAGCTTACCCCGTGTCGCTGACATCTGGTGACACAGTGTCAGCTTCCGCGCGGCGCTCGGCGAGGCCTCCGAGAGCCGTTTCCGGAGGCTTCTGCGGAACGCCGAGAGGCCCGCCGGCCGTCCGGACGGACGGCGGGCCTCTCGGGACGAGCGGGCGGACTCAGTGGAAGGAGTCGCCGCAGGCGCAGGACCCTCCCGCGTTGGGGTTGTCGATCGAGAACCCCTGCTTGGAGATCGTGTCCTCGAAGTCGATGGTCGAGCCCTCGAGGTAGGGCACGCTCATCTTGTCCACGACGACCTCGACGCCGCCGAAGTCGCGCACGGAGTCCCCGTCCAGGATGCGCTCGTCGAAGTACAGCTGGTAGATGAGGCCGGAGCAGCCGCCGGGCTGCACCGCCACGCGCAACCGGAGATCGGTGCGGCCCTCCTGCTCGAGCAGGGCGCGGACCTTCTGGGACGCGACGTCGGTCAGGTCGACGCCGTGGGTGGGGAGGCCGTCCACTGCGGCGCCGTTGTCGGTCGTGACGCTCATGATGCTCACTTTCTGTGCAGGGGTGCCGCGCGGAGTCGGGCCGGCGGCGGGTCTGTCAGGGGCACAACGGATGCGCGTTCCGGTTCATTCCCGGGACTGCACCGCGTGACGGGCGGTGTCGTCGAGGGCGAGCAGCATGAGCGTCTCCGCGACCACGGCGCGCTCGAACTCCGCGAGGTGCAGGGACTCGTTGGCGCTGTGCGCGCGGGAGTCGGGGTCCTCTACGCCCGTGATGAGGATGGCCGCCTCCGGATAGACCTCCGTCAGGTCCGCGGTGAAGGGGATGGAGCCGCCGATCCCCGTCTCCACGGCGGGCCGGCCCCACGACTCCCCCAGCGCCCACCGCGCGATCCGGGCGGCCTCGGAGTCCGTGTCGGTCCGGAGGGACTGTCCCGTCTCCTCGAGCTGGAAGTGCACGTGCGCCCCGAGCGGCGCGTGGGCCTCGACGTGGCGCCGGAGCGCCTCCGCGGCCTCGGCGGGGTCCTGCCCCGGTGCCGTGCGCAGGCTCAGCTTCGCCCGGGCGGAGGGGGCGATGGTGTTGGAGGCGACGTCCACGGGCGTGACGTCCATGCCGGTGACGGACAGGGCCGGCTGGGTCCAGAGGCGCGAGGCGATCGAGCCGCGGCCGGCGAGCCGGACACCGTCCTTGACCGCGGCGTCGGCCCGGAACCGCTCCTCGTCGTAGACCAGGTCGGTGCGGTCCTCGGCGAGCAGCCCCTCGACGGCGACGGCGCCGTCGTCGTCGTGCAGGGTGGCGATGAGGCGGGCCAGCAGCGTGGGGGCGTCCAGGACCGGTCCGCCGTACATGCCCGAGTGGACGGCGTGCTCGAGCACGGACAGCTCCACGACGGCGCCGACCATGCCCCGCAGGCTCGTGGTCAGGGCGGGCACGCCGACCTCCCAGTTCGCGGAGTCGGCGATCACGATGACGTCGGCGGCCAGCCGGTCCCGGTGGGCCTCCAGGAAGTCCCGGAAGGACGGGGAGCCGGCCTCCTCCTCCCCCTCCACGAAGACGGTCACGCCGAGGCCGAAGCCGTCCCCGCGGTGGGCGGTCGCGGCGCGCAGCGCTCCGACGTGGGCCATGATCCCGGCCTTGTCGTCGGCCGCGCCGCGGCCGTAGAGGCGGCCCCCGCGCTCCTCGGCGGCGAAGGGCTCCGAGTCCCACAGTTCGCGCCGACCCGGGGGCTGGACGTCGTGGTGGGCGTAGAGCAGCACGGTGGGGTGACCGGGCGCCGGGCGGCGGTGGGCGACGACGGCGGGGTGGCCCGGGCCGTCCCCCAGGGGCACCCGGAGGATCTCCACCTCGTCCAGCCCGGCGTCCGAGAGGACGCCGGCCACGGCCTCCGCGCTGCGCTCGAGCTGCGCGGGGTCGAAGGACTCCCAGGCGATGCCGGGGATCGCGACCAGCTCGACGAGTTGCTCGAGGATGCGCGGCATCCCCGCGTGCACGACCGTGCGCACGGCGTCGACGGGCGAGGGATCGGTCGGGGCGCAGGGTTCGTTCATGGTGACCACCCTATGCCGGGGGTCCGGCGGGGACCGGCAGGTCCGTCGGCTATCCTTGACGGGTGTTTGGACGCAAGAAGGATGCAGATCGCGCGGGGTCCACGTCGGTGACCGCTGCCCCCGCCCCCGCCGAGCCGGTGACCGCCCCGCGGCAGACGCCGGGCAAGGGCCGGCCCACGCCCAGCCGCCGGCAGCAGGAGGCGGCCCGGCGCCGGCCCCTGGTCCCGGAGGACCGCAAGGCCGCGAAGGCGCAGTCCCGTGACGCCGCACGCGAGCAGCGGATGCGGGCGCAGGCCGGCATGGCCGCCGGGGACGAGCGGTTCCTCGGCCCGCGGGACCGTGGCCCGCAGCGCCGGTTCGCGCGGGACTGGGTCGACTCCCGGTTCAACGTCGGCGAGTACCTCATGGTGGTGGCGCTGCTCGCGCTCGTCATCCTGTTCTTCCCCGTCCAGGATGTGGCCACCTACGGCGTCTACCTCATCTGGGCCCTGATGATCCTGGGCATCGTGGACGCCGTCCTGTCGACGGCCCGGATGAAGAAGGCGATGCAGGCGAAGTTCGGGACCGTGGAGCGCGGCGTGCGCTGGTACGCGGCCATGCGCTCCTTCACGATGCGACGCCTCCGCCTGCCCAAGCCCCAGGTCGCGCGCGGTGAGCGGCCCTCCTGACCCCGCCGGGCCGTGACCCGCGTCCGCCACGGATGCCGGCGACGGCCCCGGTTGCGCTGCCCCCGGACCGGACGGTCCGGGGGCAGCGCTGTTCCCGCTCCGGGCCGGCCCGTCAGCGCAGGGACCGCCCCGCCCGGACGAGACCCTGGTTGATGCGGCGCGCCCAGAAGGGACCCTCGTAGAGGAAGGCCGTGTAGCCCTGCACGAGCGCGGCACCGGCGTCGAGGCGCTCCCGGACGTCCTCGGCCGTGGTCACACCGCCCACGGAGACCAGGGCCAGCCGGTCCCCCACGCGCTCGCGCAGCAGCCGCAGCACCTCGAGGGAGCGCCGCCGCAGCGGGGCCCCGGAGAGCCCCCCGGCGCCGTGGGCCTCGATCTCGGCCGGGTCGGAGACCAGCCCCAGCCCGTCCCGGGCGATCGTCGTGTTGGTGGCCACGATGCCGTCCAGGCCCAGGTCGAGGGCCAGGTCCGCGACGGCCAGCACGTCCTCGTCCGACAGGTCGGGGGCGATCTTCACGAGCAGGGGGACGTGCCGGTCCGCGGACTCGTCGGCGGCGCGGCCCACCGCGCTCAGGAGCGGCCGCAGGCTCTCGATCTCCTGCAGCTGCCGCAGTCCCGGGGTGTTGGGCGAGGACACGTTGACCACCAGGTAGTCCGCCAGGGGGGCGAGGGTCCGGGCGCTCTGCAGGTAGTCGTCCACCGCGTCCTCCAGCGGCACCGTCTTGGTCTTGCCGATGTTGACACCGAGCACGGGGCGGGCGCGCCCGCGGTGGTCCGCCTCGAGCTCGCGGCGTGCCCGCGCGAGACGCGGTGCCACCGTCTCCGCCCCCTCGTTGTTGAACCCCATCCGGTTGACCACCGCGCGGTCCCGGACGAGCCGGAAGAGGCGGGGGCGCGGATTGCCAGGCTGCGCCTGGGCGGTCACGGTGCCGATCTCCACGTGGCCGAAGCCGAGATCGGTGAGGGCGCCGATCCCCTCCGCGCCCTTGTCGAAGCCCGCCGCCAGCCCGAACGGGGACGGGAACCGCAGGCCCAGCGCCTCCACCTCGAGCGCGGGATCGGGGCGGGTGTACACCCGCAGGGCCGTGCTGATCCGCGCGGCCCGCGCCGCCCGGATCCCGACGAAGCCGACCCGGTGGGCCGTCTCGGGGTCCATCCGGGAGAAGACGGCCGTGAAGAACGTAGGGTAGAAGCGCATGGTCCCAGTCTTCCACAGGGCACCCCTCCGACCGGGCGGTCGCGGAGGGGCTTCCGGGCCGGCGCCCCGACGGACCGTCCTCGCGAGGTGAGGGCATGAGCGCTCCCCCGGACCCGTGGGTCCCCGACGTGCTGGGACCGGGCTTCCGCGCGCGGACCGTCGACCTGGCCCCCGACTCCGCCCCCCACTCCACCGCCACGGTGGTCCGCTACCGGCCCGGGGACGTCGCACCCGCGCCGGGCAGCCTGCGCGGAGCCGTGCTGTACCTGCACGGCTGGTCCGACTACTTCTTCAACGCCGAGCTGGCCCGCACGTGCGCGGCCGCGGGATACGCGTTCTACGCCCTGGACCTGCACGGCTACGGCCGCAACCTCACCGACGAGGTGCTCGCCGTGGAGGACGGCCGCCCGGGGCACACCACGGACCTCGCGGACTACGACGACGACATCGCCGCCGCGCTCGAGCTGATGGCCGAGGACGGTCTTCCCGGCCCGGACGGGCGGCTCGTGCTCATGGGCCACTCCACCGGAGGTCTCACCGCGGCGATGTGGGCCTCACGGCACCCCGGCCGGCTCGACGGACTGGCCCTCAACGCCCCCTGGATCGGCAGCCACGGCTCCGACGCCGTGGGCGCCGCCCTGCGGCCCCTGGTGGCCAGGCTCGCCGAGCAGCGCCCGGACCACCCCGTGCGGGCCCGGCTGCGCAGCCACTACTACCGGGTGATCAGCGAGCACGCCGAGGGCGAGTGGCCCATCGACTCGCGCTGGCGTCCCGAGACCAGCTTCGACATCACCCCGGGCTGGCTCAATGCTGTCCTTCAGGCTCAGGGTGAAGTTGCGAAGGGTCTTGACCTTCACCTTCCAGTACTGGTGCAGACCTCCGCCCGGTCCTGCATCCGCCCGTGGTGGACCGAGCAGATGCGCTCGGCCGACACCGTGCTGGACGTCCGGCAGATCCGCCGGCACGCCTCCGATCTGGGCACCGACGTGACGCTGCGCTCCTACGAGGGCGCCGTCCACGACGTCCATCTCTCCCGGAAGGCCGTGCGGCGGGCCGCGCAGCGCGATCTCGCGGCCTGGCTGCGCGGTCTGCGGAGGCGCCGGCCTCAGGCGGAGGCGCCGGGCCCGGCCACGCGGTCGACGGCTCCGCCGTAGCGCCGGTCCCGCCGGGCGTAGACCTCGACGGCCTCCCACAGGGTGCGGCGGTCGACGTCCGGCCAGAGCACGTCCTGGAAGACGAGCTCCGCGTAGGCGGACTGCCACAGGAGGAAGTTCGAGATCCGCTGCTCCCCGGAGGAGCGGAGGAAGAGGTCGACGTCCGGCAGGTCCGGCTCGTCCAGATAGCGCTGGACGGTCTTCTCGTCGATGCTGCGCGGGTTCAGGGTGCCCGCCCTGGCGTCGGCGGCCATGGCCGCAGCGGCGTCGGCGATCTCCGCCCGTCCTCCGTAGTTCACGCACATCGTGAGGGTGACGACGTCGTTGTCGCGGGTCGCCCGCTCCGCCTCCTCCAGGCGGTTGATGACCGAGCGCCACAGGCGTGGCTTGCGCCCGGCCCACCGGATCCGGATGCCCCACTCCTGGAAGGTGGGCAGCTGGCGCTCCATGACGTCGGCGGTGTAGTTCATCAGGAACGTCACCTCGTCCAGGGAGCGCTTCCAGTTCTCGGTGGAGAAGGCGTAGGCGCTGACGTACGGGATGCCCATCTCGATGGCCCCGGCCATCACCTCGATCAGGGCCGCCTCCCCCGCCTTGTGGCCCTCGTTGCGCGGCAGGCCGCGCTGGTTCGCCCAGCGCCCGTTCCCGTCCATGACCACGGCCACGTGCCGGGGCACGAACTGCTGCGGGATCGGCGGGGCGCAGGCACCGCTGGGATGGGCGGGCGGGGCGGCAAAGCCGGGCATGGTCAGCTCCGTTCCACGAGGTTCAGGGACCGGACGGCCCTCTCCAGGTGCCACTGTACGTAGGTGGCGACGATGCCGGCGGCGGCCCGTGCCGTGCGGGGCTCCACGGCGTCGATCCGCTCCCAGGCGCCGGTGAGCAGCGCGGAGAGGTGCTCGACGGTGGCGGGATCGGGCGCGGCGGCTCCGGGCGGGCGGCAGGCGGGGCAGACGGCGCCGCCGAGCTGGGCCGAGAACGCCTCGTGCGGTCCGGGGGCTCCGCACCGGGCGCAGTCGGTGAAGCTCGGGGCCCATCCGGCCGTGGACACGGCGCGCAGCAGGTAGGAGTCCAGGACGGCCCCCGGCTCGTGCAGTCCGCGGGCCAGGGCCGACAGGGCGCCGACGAGCAGCCGGTACTGCTGGGCGGCCGACTCGTCGTCGTTCTCCGTGAACTTCTCCGCGGCCTCGGTCATGGCCGCGGCGGCGGTGTACTTGGGGTAGTCGGCGGCGATGACCGACCCGTAGCCGCGCTTGCCCAGCGCCTGGGAGACGATGTCGAGGTTGCGGCCGGTGACCAGCTGCAGCTCGGCGACGTTGAACGGCTCGAGCCGGGAGCCGAAGCGGGAGGTGGTGCGCCGCACGCCCTTGGCGACGGCCCGGACCTGTCCGTGGTCCCGGGTGAGCAGCACGACGATCCGGTCGGCCTCGCCGAGCTTGTAGGTGCGCAGCACGACGGCGTCGTCCCGGTAGGTGCGTGATGCGAACGTCGTCCTGGCCACGGGCCCATTCTCCCACGCCGGGCGGACGGCGCAGGCGGGCGTGCCCGCCGGGACGACGGCGGCGGGCCTCCCCCGTCCGGGGTGGCCCGCCGCCGCGCCGCGCCGGTCGGCGCGCTCAGGCCTGGGCGTCCCGCACGGCCCGGTTCACCGCCGAGACGACGGCCTTCAGGGAGGCACGGGTGGTGTTCGCGTCGATGCCGACGCCCCACAGGACCCGGTCCCCCACGGCGGCCTCGACGTAGCTCGCGGCCTGGGCGTCGCCGCCGGCCGAGAGGGCGTGCTCGCTGTAGTCGAGCACGCGCACGTCCACGCCCTCGGACGCGAAGACCGTCAGCAGCGCCTCGATGGGACCGTTGCCCTGCGCGGTTCGGTGGTGCTGGACGCCGTCGACGTCCAGGCCGATCTCGAGGGTGGACTCCCCGTCCTCCTCGGAGGTCGTGGTGATGTTGGTGATCCGGTACCGGCCCCAGCGCCCGGCGTCCCCGTCCTGGGCGGTGGGCAGGTACTCGTCCGCGAAGACCTTCCACAGCTCCGCGCCGGAGACCTCGCCGCCGGAGGTGTCGGTGTGCTCCTGCACCACGCGGGAGAACTCGATCTGCGCACGCCGCGGCAGGTCCAGGCCGTGCTCGTTGGCGAGCAGGTAGGCCACGCCGCCCTTGCCGGACTGCGAGTTGACGCGGATGACGGCCTCGTAGGTCCGGCCCAGGTCCTTGGGGTCGATGGGCAGGTAGGGGACGGCCCACACCAGCTCGTCGACGCTCCTCCCCTGCTCCTGTGCGTCGCGGGCCATCCGGTCGAAGCCCTTCTTGATGGCGTCCTGGTGGGAGCCGGAGAAGGCCGTGAACACGAGGTCGCCGCCGTAGGGGGCCCGCTCGGGGACGGGCAGCTGGTTGCAGTACTCCACGGTCCGGCGGATCTCGTCGATGTCGGAGAAGTCGATCTGCGGGTCCACGCCCTGGGTCAGCAGGTTCAGGCCCAGGGTGATGAGGTCCACGTTGCCGGTGCGCTCACCGTTGCCGAACAGGCAGCCCTCGATGCGGTCGGCGCCGGCGAGGTAGCCCAGCTCGGCCGCGGCCACCCCGGTGCCGCGGTCGTTGTGCGGGTGCAGGGAGACCACGGTGGCGTCACGGCTGTAGAGGTTGCGGCACATCCACTCGATGGAGTCCGCGTAGACGTTGGGGGTGGCCATCTCGACGGTGGCGGGCAGGTTGAGGATCATCTCCCGGTCCCCGCCGATCTCGAAGGTCTCGGCCACGGCGTTGGAGATGCGTGCGGCGAACTCGAGCTCCGTGCCGGTGTAGGACTCCGGGGAGTACTCGTAGGTCACGGACGTGTTCTTCAGCTGCTCCTCGTTCTTCATGCACAGCCGCGCCCCGGTGAGGGCGATGTCCACGATCCCGTCCATGTCCTGCTCGAACACCACGCGCCGCTGCAGCGTGGAGGTCGCGTTGTAGAGGTGGACGATCGCCTTGTCGGCGCCGTCGATGGCCTCGAAGGTGCGCTCGATGAGGTGCTCGCGGGACTGCGTCAGGACCTGGATCGTGACGTCGTCGGGGATCCGGTCCTCCTCGACGAGCCGGCGCACGAAGTCGAAGTCGGTCTGGGAGGCCGAGGGGAACCCGACCTCGATCTCCTTGTAGCCCATCCGCACCAGCAGCTCGAACATCTTGAGCTTGCGGTCGGAGTTCATGGGGTCGATCAGCGCCTGGTTGCCGTCACGCAGGTCCACGGCGCACCAGCGGGGGGCCTGGGTGATGACCTGGTCCGGCCAGGTGCGGTCGGACAGGTCGAAGGGGAACTGCTGCTGGTACGGGACGTACTTGTGGATCGGCATGCCGGAGGACTGCTGGTAATTGCGCATGGGGTGGGCCTGTTCTGCTCGGGACGTCTGCGGGTGGCCGGGCATCAGAAACTCCGCAACGGGAGGCCGGCCATTCTTTCGACGGGTCAGGCCCCGTTGCGGCACGTAAGGAGGAGGAACGTCCCAGTCCGCATGTGTCCAACCTATCACGGGGTGCCCGGCGTGCCGGGTCGCGCTCACCAGTCCCCGGCCGCCTGCTGGCAGGTGTACTGCTCGGCGGTCTGCCCGTTGAACTCACCGGGCAGCACCGGTCCGAGGTCGAGCCGGTCCCCCTCCTGGAAGTCCTGGCCCACCGAGACGAACACCCCCACGACGTCGGTGGTGGGCACGATCTGCGAGGAGGGCACGCCCAGCAGCTCGGCAACCTCGACGGCCGCCTCGTACCAGCCCGCGCCGAAGAAGACCTGCGTGCCCGGCAGCTCGGTGGCCTGCGGGCCGGACTCGACGGCGTTGTACCCTTCGGCCTCGAGCACG
This sequence comes from Kocuria rhizosphaericola, assembly GCF_044462205.1. Taxonomy (NCBI): domain Bacteria; kingdom Bacillati; phylum Actinomycetota; class Actinomycetes; order Micrococcales; family Micrococcaceae; genus Kocuria; species Kocuria rhizosphaericola. Next base: position 24,768 of record NZ_JBISWK010000163.1, read on the forward strand.
TCGGCGATCTCCTCGTCCCGGCCGTCGACGCCGGAGACGTTGGCGACCGTGAGCGGGACCGTGGCCGGGTCGACCGCCGGCGCCGGGGTGGCGTCGTCCGGGGACGGGGACGGGGCCGGGCTCGCAGACGAGGACGGGGCGTCGGAGGGCTGCGCGGACGGCGACGTGAGCGGCCGGTCCTCGCGCAGGGCCTCGAAGAGGTGCTCGGCCGGCTCCTCCTTGAGCTGGAGCCGGTTGGGGTCGGGCTCGTAGGGCTCCGTGGGCACGGTGACGAAGACCATGGAGCCGAGGTCGATGCCCCGGACCGCCGTGGCGAGGCCGACGACCGTCGGCACGGACCCCAGGCCATCGTCGACGTGCAGGTTGCGCGTGGCGACGTCGGCGATCTCGTAGAGCCGGGGCAGGTCCCTGAGCGTGCCCTCGTCCTTGATCTTGCGCGCCAGGGACGCGAGGAAGGACTGCTGGGACCGGATCCGGCTGGTGTCCCCGCCGTCGCCGAAGGCGGCGCGGCTGCGCAGGAACGCCAGGGCCTGCTCCCCCTCCACGGAGGACACGCCGGCGGGCAGCTCGAGACCCGACTTCGGGTCGTCGACGGCTTCGTTGACGCACACCTCGACCCCTCCCACGGTCGAGGAGAGCTCCTTCACCGCGTTGAAGTCGGCGAGCATGAAGTGGTCGATCTTGAGGCCGGTCATCTCGTTGACGGTCGCGACCGTGCACCCGGGACCGCCGTTGGCGATCGCGGAGTTCAGCATCGCGTCCTCCTCGGCCGGGTGCACCTCGCCGGTCCCGGGGTCCGTGCAGCGGGGGATGTCGGCGACCAGGTCGCGCGGCAGGGAGACCACGGTGACGCCGCTGCGGTCCTCGTTCACGTGCACCAGCATCATGACGTCGGTCAGACCGGACCCCGAGCTGTCCTCGTCGTCGCCGTACCGTTCGTTGCCCTCGCCGTCCCGGGTGTCCGTGCCCATGACGAGGATGTCGAGCGGACCGGACTCGGGTCCGGTCCCTTCGCCCAGGTCGAGCGGGGAGGTGTCCAGGTTGGACTGCAGCCGCCAGGTCGCGGCCACGCCGGCCCCGAGGACCGCGAGCAGCACGACGACCAGCGCGACGGCGGCCCAGCGCTTCCGGGACCATCGGCGGGCGCGGTGGCGTCCGTGGGCGTCGGGGGGCGTTGAGGACACGGTGACTCTCTCCTGGCGGGCCCCGGGGCACGGGACCCGGGGTCGGGGGGACGGCGCCCGGCCGGGGCGCCGGGTGTCATGGTAGTCGCCCGCCCCGGGACCCGGGCGGGCGCCGCGGCGGGGTGCGGACGCGATCGGCGCGCGCCCGGGGCTCAGAAGCCCAGGCGCGAGAGCTGCTTGGGGTCGCGCTGCCACTCCTTGGCGATCTTCACGTGCAGGTCCAGGTAGACCCTCGTGCCCAGCAGGGCCTCGATGGCGGTGCGAGACCGGGTGCCGATCTCGCGCAGCCGTGCGCCGCCCTTGCCGATGATGATGGCCTTCTGCGACGACCGCTCGACGTAGACGTTGACCCGCACGTCCAGCAGCGGCCGGTCCGCGGGGCGGCCCTCACGGGGCACCATCTCCTCGACCACGACCGCGAGGGAGTGCGGCAGCTCGTCCCGCACCCCTTCCAGGGCGGCCTCCCGGACGAGCTCGGCGACCATCGTCATCTCGGGCTCGTCGGTCAGCTCGCCGTCGGGGTACAGGGCCGGGGACTCCGGCATCCTGTCGATGAGCAGTCCCGCGAGGGCCTCGACCTGGAACCCGTCCACGGCGGAGACGGGGATGACGTCGGCCCAGCCCGGGTCGTCGGCGTCGGGGCGGGGCGCATGGGCGGCCCCGGCACGGTGGCGGGGCTTGCGGGCGGCCCGCTCGGCACGCTCGGCGCGCACCCGGTGCTCGGCCTCCATGACGGAGCGGCCCAGCTCGGTGACCGCCAGCAGCTGCTCGGCGAGCTCGGCGCGGGAGACGGTGTCCGTCTTGGTCACGATCGCCACGACCGGCTTGTTCCCGGAGGCCGCGAGCTGCTGGGCGATGTACCGGTCCCCGGGACCGATCTTCTCGTTGGCGGGCACGCAGAAGCCGATGACGTCGACCTCGGCGAGGGTGTCGGCCACGAGGTCGTTGAGCCGCTCGCCGAGCAGCGTCCGCGGCCGGTGCAGACCCGGGGTGTCCACGAGCACGAGCTGGCCCTCGGGCCGGTGCACGATGCCCCGGATGGTGTGCCGCGTGGTCTGCGGCCGGCTCGAGGTGATCGCGACCTTCTGCCCGACCAGGGCGTTGGTGAGCGTGGACTTCCCGGCGTTGGGACGGCCGACCAGCACGGCGAACCCGGCGCGGAATGGGGTGTGCTCCCCGGCGGCGGAGGGCTCGCCGGCGCCGGTGGGAACAGCGGGTGTGGGCTCAGACATGGTGGTGGGTCTCCTCCTCGGACTCCTGGGCGGGTTCCACGGCCGTGGAACCCGGGGGGACCCACTCGGGGTCGCGCCGGACCTCGAGCTGGCCCACCCGGTTGCGGCGGCCCTCCAGGGTGACGGCCTCGAGGACGATGCCCTCGACGGTGGCGCGGGAGCCGACGATGGGCACCCGGCCGATGGACTTGGCGAGCAGCCCTCCGGCCGTGTCGACCTCGTCGTCCTCGAGGTCGACGCCGAAGAGGTCGCCCAGGTCCTCGACGCCGAGCCGGGCGGAGACGCGGTAGCGGCCGTCGCCGAGCTCGGCGACCTCGGGCTTCTCCCGGTCGTACTCGTCGACGATCTCCCCGAGCAGCTCCTCGATGAGGTCCTCCAGGGTCACGAGCCCGGCGGTGCCGCCGTACTCGTCGACGACGATCGCCACGTGGATCGACTCGAGCTGCATCTCGCGCAGCAGCTCGTTGACCTTCTTCGACTCGGGCACGTAGCGCACGTCCCGGGCGAGCTCGGAGAGCCCCCCGAGCCGCAGGCCGGTGCCCAGGCGGTGCACCCGCTCGGCGAGGTCCTTCTGGTACAGGATGCCGAGGACGTCGTCGGCGCTCTCGCCGATCACCGGAATGCGGGAGTAGCCGGAGCGGAAGAACAGGTTCAGGGCGTTGTCCACGGTGTCGTCGTCGTCGACGGAGACCATGTCGGTGCGGGGCACCATGACGGCCCGGACGTTGGTGTCGTCGAGGTCGAAGACCGAGTGCAGCAGCTCCGCCTCGTTGTCCTCGATGAGGTCCTGGCCCGTGGAGCGGTCCACGAACTCGAGCAGCTCCTCCTCGGTCAGATAGCCGGGGGCGGTGCGCTCCGGGTCCCGGGCGACGGACGAGCCCAGGCGCACGAGCATCCCCGGGACCGGGCCGAGCACCGTGCGCAGCACGCGCACCAGGCCGGCGGTGGCCCGGACGGTGCCCGCGGCGTGGCTGCGCCCGACCTGACGGGGAGAGACCCCGGTGAGGACGAAGCCGACGGCGGCCATGACCACGGTGGCCAGCAGGCCGGCGAGCCAGACGTCGTCGAGGCCGTCGAACATGGCCAGGGCGACCGCCACGGCGGAGGCCGTCTCGAACCACACGCTCCAGAAGCGCAGGGCCTGCAGGTGCGCGGTGGGGGTGGCGAGGATCCTGGCCGCGGAGGAGTCGGGGGCCTCCCGCACGATGGCCTCGGCGTCCGCGCGGGGCAGATAGGTGAGTCCGGTCTCGGCGGCCGTGAGGACGAAGGCCGTGCCCAGGAACACGATCGCCGCGACGACCAGGACGGCAGTGGTCATCATCGGGCGCTACTCCATGGTCTCGACCGGCGCGGGCCGCCCGAGGAAGTCGGTGAGCAGGTCCCGCTGGAGGGCGAACATGACGCGCCGCTCCTCGGGCTCGGCGTGGTCGTGCCCCAGCAGGTGCAGGATGCCGTGGGTGGTGAGCAGGCACAGCTCGTCCGCGACGGAGTGACCGGCGGCCTCGGCCTGCCGGCGGGCCACCGGGGGGCAGAGCACGATGTCGCCCAGCGTCCCCTCCGCGGGCTCCTCCGGGCTCCCCGGGCGCAGCTCGTCCATGGGGAAGGAGAGCACGTCCGTGGGGCCGGGCAGGTCCATCCACTCGACGTGCAGGCGCGCCATCTCCTCCTCGTCGACGACCGCGATCGACAGCTCCGCGTCGGGGTGGACGTGCAGCCGCGCCAGGACGTGGTCGGCGAGCCGGCCGAGCAGCTCGACGTCGACTGCGTCGTAGGCCGGGCGCTCCCCGGCGGGGACGTCCTGCGGGTCGACCTGCAGGTCGAACTCGACGGCCATCAGGCCTCCGCCCCGTCCTCGTCCGGACCGGCCGGCCCGGCGTCGCGGGCGGCACGGGCGTCGTCCTTGCGCCGGCGCCGCTCGTTGCGGTGCCGGTTGGTCGTGTCGAAGGCGTCGTAGGCGCTGACGATCCGGCTCACCAGCTCGTGGCGCACCACGTCCTCCGCGGTCATCTCCGTGAACGCGACGTCCTCGACGCCGCCCAGCACGTGCTGGACCTGGCGCAGTCCGGAAGACGCGCTCCCCGGCAGGTCCACCTGGGTGACGTCCCCGGTGACGACCATCCTGGAGCCGAAGCCCAGCCGGGTGAGGAACATCTTCATCTGCTCGGGCGTGGTGTTCTGCGCCTCGTCGAGGATGATGAACGCGTCGTTGAGCGTGCGCCCGCGCATGTAGGCGAGCGGAGCGACCTCGATGGTGCCGGCCTCCATGAGGCGCGGGATCGAGTCCGGGTCCATCATGTCGTGCAGCGCGTCGTAGAGCGGGCGCAGGTACGGGTCGATCTTCTCGCTGAGCGTCCCGGGCAGGAAGCCGAGCCGCTCCCCCGCCTCCACGGCCGGGCGGGTGAGGATGATCCGGGACACCTCCTTGGCCTGCAGCGCCTGGACCGCCTTGGCCATGGCCAGATAGGTCTTGCCCGTGCCGGCGGGGCCGATGCCGAAGACCACGGTGTGCTCGTCGATGGCGTCGACGTAGGCCTTCTGGTGGAGCGTCTTGGGGCGGATCTTGCGGCCGCGGCTGGACAGGATGTTCTGGGTCAGGGCGCCGCTGGGCCGGGCGGTGAGGTCCCGGCCGATCAGCTCGAGCAGCTGGGTGATGACCTGGGGGGTGATCCCGGTCTCGCGCCCGGCCAGGACCTTCAGCTCCTCGAAGAGGGTCGTGACGATCTGCACGGGTCCGCTCGGGCCCTCGATGCCGAGCTCGAGGCCGCGCGGACTGGTGGCGAGGCCCGGGAACGCCGCCTCCACCTGGCGCAGGGTGTCGTCCCCGGACCCCAGACAGCGGACCATCGTCTCGCGGTCAGGGAAGGTGATGACGGTGCGGGCCGTCAGTGGGTGCGTGGTGCCGGGCAGCGTCTCAGTCATGGGTCCGGCCGCGCGGGCCGTGCTCTCGCTCTCAAGTGGGTTGCCGTGGAAGGAACGGCGGACGGTTCTCGTCCTCACCTCCAGGGTACCGCGCGGGTCCGGCGCCGGAGGGCGCGCGGGCGCACATTCCGATTTGGTATCGGTCACGGCCGCCGGGCCTCCTCGGCTGGGGGCGCCCCCGGCCGCTGTGCTGGAATGGTCCGGTCCTCCGGCAGGGGGACGGGTGCGGCTTCCCCCCGGTGCCGGCACCGCCCCCCAGCAGATCCCGGAAAGCCGAGGTGCGCCTCCCCCCATGTGCCCTGCTCGTAGCCGGCCCACGCCCGCCCGCCGCCCGCTCCCCGTGCTCGCGCTGTCCGCCGTGGGCGTCCTCGTCCTCGGCGCGTGCGCGAGCGGCCCGGAGGGCTCCCCCGACGCCGCGGTCCCCGCGACGGGCAAGGTGCCGGCCACGTCCACCGGGACGAGCACCGCTGACGGCGGGGTGGCCACCACGAAGCTGCCGGTCTACTGGGTGGGCCGAGCGAACGGCGGGGAGCGGCTGTTCCGGGAGTTCCGGGACGCGTCCGAGGCCGCCGCGGCCGTGGACCCCATCGCCGCGGCGGCGGAGCTGATGACCGGGGCGACCCCGGAGGACCCGGACTACCGGACGCTGTGGTCCCCCGTGGACCGGGTGGGCGCCTCGACGTCCCCGGACGGGACCATCACGGTGGACCTGCCGTCCGAGGCCTTCCGCCCGGGCCTGGACCGGCGCGAGGCCCGGCTGGCCCTCCAGCAGCTCGCGCACACGGTGACCGCGACCGCGGGGACTGCGGGCCTGCTGCCCGAGGGCTCCGAGGCCGAGGTCGTGGTGCTCGTGGACGGCCGTCCCAACGAAGAGGTCTTCGAATCCGTGCGCCTCGACACCCCCCTCCGGCCCGACGAACGGGTGGAGGCGCCGATCTGGCTCGACGAACCGCAGCAGGACGCGCGGACCGAGGGATCGCTGACCCTCTCGGGCCGGGCGCTGGACGGCGTCCGGGGCGGCCGGTGGACCGTGGCCGGCCCGGACGGGAAGCGGGTGTCGAGCGGCGCGGCGGCCGTCGTGCCGCGGAGCGACGGGACCGCCGGCTTCCGGACGGAGCTCGAGCTGGAGCCGGGCGACTACGTGGTGACGGTCGTCGGCCGGGACGCCGAGGGCGGGACCGTGCGCGACGACAAGGACGTGGAGGTCCGCCCGGGCTGAACCGGCCGAACCGGCACGGCCGGGCTCAGCGGGGTCCGGACGCCCAGCGGCCGAGGGCGGCGCTGAGCACCGCCAGCGCGGCGGGCCCGGCGGTCGAGCTGCGCAGCACCTCCGGACCGAGCCGGACCGCGAGGGCCCCCGCACCGGTCAGGACGTCGAGCTCCGCGGGGGCGATGCCACCCTCGGGGCCCACGACCAGGACGATCCGCCCGGAGTCCTCCCACGGCGTTCCGGGGGCGTCGGTCAGCTCGGCGAGGGAGCAGCGCGCCTCCTCGTGCAGGACGAGGCCCCGGGTCCCCGGCTCCCCCAGCAGGCGGGCGAGCTCGCGGGTGGCGCACAGGGGCAGCACCTCCGGCCAGGCCGCCCGGCGGGACTGCTTCGCGGCGGCCGCCACGGTGTGCACCCACTTCTCGTGGCTCTTGGCGGCGCGCTCCTTCTTCCACCGCACTATCGAGCGGTCGGCCTGCCAGGGCACCACGGCGTCGACGCCCAGCTCGGTGGCCGTCTCCACGGCCAGCAGGTCCCGGTCGCCCTTCGCGAGGGCCTGGGCGAGGACGAGACTGGGCGTGCGGACGGGCTCGGTGGTCACCGAGACCACGCCGACCTCCATGCTGTCCCGGTCCCCCGTGCGCAGCTCCCCGGTGGCCCGGGTCCCCGCGCCGTCGACGAGCTCGAGGTGCTCGCCGGGCGCGAGGCGGCGCACGGTGACGGCGTGCCGGGCCTCCGGGCCGGTGACGGTGAGTGCCGCTCCGGGGCCGAGGCCGGCGAGCCGGCCCGCTTCGACCTTGAAGACCGGCAGGCTCACAAGTCGGAGAACCTGTCCTTGAGCCGGGAGAAGAAGCCGCCGGCGCCGGCCGGGGAGTTCAGGGTCGTGCCGGTGGACTGGTCCTCGCCGCGCAGCCGGGACAGCTGCTCGAGCAGCTCGCGCTGCTCGTCGTCGAGCGCCGTGGGCGTCTCGACCTCGAGGTGGACGAACAGCTCGCCGCGGCCGCCGCCGCGCAGCCGGGTGGCCCCGAGCTCGTGCAGGGTCACGGTGTGGCCGGTCTGCGTGCCGGGGGACACGGGCACCTCGCGCTCGCCGTCGAAGGTCTCGAGGGTCACGGTGGTGCCGAGGGCTGCCGAGGTCATGGGCACCCGGACGCGGGCGTGCAGGTCGTCGCCCTGGCGCTCGAACGTGGGGTCGGGATCGACCTTCAGCTCGACGTAGAGGTCGCCGTTCGGCCCACCGGCGGTGCCGGCCTCGCCCTGCCCCGAGAGGCGGATCCGGTTGCCGGTCGAGACGCCGGCGGGGATCTTGACGGTCAGCGGGCGGCGGTCGCGCACACGGCCCTCGCCGTAGCACTCGTGGCAGGGGTGCTTGATGACGGTGCCGAAGCCCTGGCAGGTGGCGCACGGCGCCGCCGTGACCACGGTGCCGAGGATGGACTGGACCTGGCGCTGGACCTGGCCGGACCCGTGGCAGACGTCACAGGTCTCGGGCTGGGTGCCCGCCTGGCAGCAGCTGCCGTTGCACGTGGGGCAGACCACGGCGGTGTCCACGGTGATCTTCTTCTCGGTCCCGAAGACCGCGTCCTTGAGGGAGACCCGGACGTTGATCAGGGCGTCCTGGCCCTGCCGCGTGCGGGACGCCGGACCGCGCCGGCCGGCGCCGGCGCCGCCGGCACCCTGGAAGAAGGTGTCGAAGATGTCGGCGAAGCCGAAGCCCGAGCCGGGGAAGCCCCCGCCGAAGCCGGTGTCGGTGCCGTTCTCGTTGCCCGTCGCGTCGTAGACCCGCCGCTTCTCGGGGTCGGAGAGGACGTCGTTGGCGTGGGAGAGGCGCTTGAAGTCCTCGGCGGCCTCGGGGCCGGAGTTGACGTCGGGGTGCAGCCGGCGGGCCTTCTTGCGGTAGGCCTTCTTGATCTCTTCCTGGCTGGCGTCCCGGGACACGCCCAGGGTCTCGTAGTGATCGCTCACCGTGGTCCGTTCTGTCGAGAGGTCTGTGGTGGGTTTCGCTGGAGGGCCCCGGGGGCGGGGCCCTCGGGGGCTCAGCCCCCGAGGATACGGGAGAGGTAGCGGGCGACGGCGCGCACGGCGGCCATCGTGGACGGGTAGTCCATGCGCATGGGTCCGACGACCCCCACCTTCGACTGCGGCCCGTAGCCGGTGGCGACGACGGCGGCCTCGGACAGCGGTCCCTCGGCGTTCTCCGTGCCGATCCGCACGGCGACCCCGCGGGCGTCCTGCTCCATCTCGGACAGCAGCCGGAGCATCACCACCTGCTCCTCGAGGGCCTCGAGGACCGGGCCGATGCTCAGGTGGAAGTCCCCCGTGGCGCGGGCGAGGTTGGCGGTGCCGGCCATGACCATGCGGTGCTCGGCCCCGCCCGCCGCGAGGGCGCCGACGGCCTCTCCCACGGCCGCGGCGGCCGGCTGGAGCGGCGGGGCGGTGCCCGCCGCCATCACGGCGAGGGCGTCCGGCACCGCGGTCAGGGAGCGCCCGACCACGGCGGCCAGCACCCGGGCGCGCAGCTCGAACAGCTGGGACTCCTCGAGGGGCGCCCGCAGCACGGCCACGCGCTGGGCCACCCGGCCGTTGGTCGGGATGAGCACCACGAGCACCCGGCCGGCCCCGAGGTCCACGACCTCGACGTGGCGCACGGTGACGCCGGAGGCGTGCGGATACTGCACGACCGCGACCTGCTGGGTGAGCTGCGCGAGCAGCCGCACGGTGCGCTCCATGACGTCGTCGATGTCGGCGGCGTCGTCGAGCAGCCGCTGGATGGCCCGCCGCTCCGGTCCCGACAACGGCTTGACGGCCGCGATCTGGTCGACGAACGTGCGGTAGCCCTTGTCGGTGGGGATCCGGCCCGAGCTCGTGTGGGGGGCCGTGATCAGGCCCTCCTCCTCGAGTGCGGCCATGTCGTTGCGCACGGTGGCCGAGGAGACGCCGAGCCGGTGCCGGTCCACGAGGGCCTTGGAGCCCACGGGCTCGCGGTAGTGCACGTAGTCCTCCACGATGGCCTGCAGGATCTGCAGTCGTCTCGGCTCGCTCACGTCGCTCCTCCCCGGTCCGTTCTCGCCACCCGGCCTCCCTGGCACTCGGGCGGCCACAGTGCTAACGCCGTCCAGTGTAGCCCCCGTGTCCGACGGCCGGACCGCCGCCCGCGGTTTGGTACGCTTCCGGCTGATCCGCGCCGGACGCGCGGCACCGCGACCCGGGAGGACGACCATGAGCGAGCACGGCTGGGGGCCGCGCAGCCTCGACGACGACGCCCTCGCCCGCCGCCGGCCGGTCTCCGCGGAGGTCCCGGTCGCCCCGGGGATGCTCCTGGAGGACGTCACGACCGGCTGGGTCGGCGCCGTCGTGTCCCTGGAGACGATCGGCGGCATGCGCGTGATGGGCCTGGAGGACCACAGGGGACGGGTCAAGGCGTTCCCCCTGGGCCCGGGCTTCCTGCTCGAGGGCGAGCCCGTGGTCGTCGTCGAACCCCGTCGGGCCCCGGCGGCGAAGCGGCCCTCCCGCACGCGGTCCGGGTCCGTGGCCGTCGAAGGGCTCCGCGCGAGCACCGCGAAGGCCTCCCGCGTGTGGGTCGAGGGCTACCACGACGCCGAGCTGGTGGCCAAGGTGTGGGGCCACGACCTGGCCGTCGAGGGCATCGTCGTGGAGCCGCTGCACGGCATCGACGACCTGTCCGCCGCCGTGCGGGAGTTCGGGCCGGGCCCCGGGCGGCGGCTCGGGATCCTCGTGGACCACCTCGTGGCCGGCTCGAAGGAGTCCCGGATCGCCGCCGAGACCATGCGCCTGCCCGGCGCCGCGGGCAACGTCCTGGTGCTGGGCCACCCGTACGTCGACATCTGGCAGGCGGTCAAGCCGCGCACGCTCGGCTTCGACGCCTGGCCCGTGGTCCCGCGGGGCACCGACTGGAAGACCGGCACCGCCGCCGCCCTCGGGTGGCCGCACCGCACCCCTGGCGACCTGGGACGGGCCTGGCAGCACATCCTCGCCCGCGTGGACAGCTACGCCGATCTGGAGCCCTCCCTGCTGGGCCGGGTCGAGGAGCTCATCGACTTCCTCACCGCTCCCGGGGAGTGATCCGGCGCCGTCCCGGCCTCCAGGGTCCGCCCAGCGCGGCGTCACAAAGGCACACGTGGGCGGCCGCGATCCCCCGCCGTCGGGACCGGTCGGTAGGATGGTCGTGTCCCACCCACCGGCCGCGGCCCCGCCGCGGTCCCACCGCCGAAGGACTTCCGTGCCCGTGCAGACCGACCCCCGATCGAGCCGCGAGAACGCCGGGGCCCCGTTCGAGGGCCTCTCCCCCGTGGCCCAGCCGCTGACCGTCACCGAGGACCACCAGTGGGCGACCCTGGCGCACTTCGGCGGAGTCATCGGTTTCGTCCCGTCCTTCCTCGTCCACCGCGTCTTCCGCGGGCGGGGGCCGTTCACCGAGCAGGAGTCGATGGAGGCCATGAACTTCACCCTGCTGCCCACCCTCGTGGTCGTGGCGGGGATCCTGCTCGCACCCGTGCCGTTCATCGGCTGGTTCTTCGCGCTCGCCGCGGCCGGCGCGTGGCTGCTGCTCGCCGTCGGCTCCCTGATCGGCGGGGTCCGCGTCAACCGCGGGGAACCGCACCAGTACCGCTTCAACACCCGGCTCTACGACCGGCTCGCCGAGAAGCTCCGCGAGCGGTCCCGGGAGCGCGCCCGGCGCGGCTGACGCCGTTCCTCGCCGGATCGTCCCTGGCCGGGTCGTTCCCCCGTCGTGGCACCCGACAGCCGGGCGACTGCGTGCCGGGGCGCCCGGCTCAGGTGAGCAGCCGCCGCACCACGGCGTCGCCCAGCAGCCGCCCCCGCAGGGTCAGCACCACCGAGCCGCGCAGCGCCGCCGCGGGGTCCACCAGGCCGTCCGCGATCAGCCCGGCCACCGCGGTACGCCCGCCGTCGGCCAGGGCGGCCGTGGGCAGCCCCTCCCGGATCCGGGCCTCCAGCATCACGCGCTCGAGGTGCCGGGTGTCCGCGTCGAGGATCTCGCGCCCGGCCGCGGGCGACTGCCGCGCCCGCACCCGGTTCGTGTAGGGCACGGGGTGCTTGAGGTTCCACCAGCGGGTCCCGCCCACGTGCGAGTGCGCACCGGGGCCGATCCCCCACCAGTCCTGGTTGTGCCAGTACGCGAGGTTGTGCCGGCTGCGGTGGGCCCCGGCGTCCGCGCCGCCGGCGGGCCGGGCCCAGTTGCTCACCTCGTACCACTCGAAGCCGGCCTCCCCGAGGACCCGGTCCGCGAGCTCGTACTTGTCGGCCTGGTCGTCCTCGTCGATCGGCGGGACCTCCCCGCGGCGCATCCGTGCCGCGAGCCTCGTGCCGTCCTCGATGATCAGCGAGTACGCGGAGACGTGGTCGGGCTCGTAGCCCACGGCCGTGCCCACCGAGTGCTCCCAGTCGGCCAGGGACTCCCCGGGGGTGCCGTAGATGAGGTCCACGCTGACGCCCAGGCCCGCCTCGCGCGCCCACCGGACGGCGCGCGGCACGTTGTCCGGGTCGTGCGTGCGGTCCAGGACGGCGAGCACGTGCGGAACGGCGGACTGCATCCCGAAGGACACCCGGGTCACCCCGGCCGCTGCGAGCACGGCCAGGGACTCGGGCGTCACGGAGTCCGGATTGGCCTCGGTGGTGACCTCCGCGTCCTCGGCGAGCCCGAAGCTCTCCCGGGCCTGAGCCAGGACCGCGGCGAGGTCCTCGGCGGGCAGCAGGGTGGGGGTGCCGCCGCCGAAGAACACGCTGTGCAGCGGGCGGGGGGCCGCCCCGGAGTCCTCGAGCACCCGGCGCGCCCAGCGGACCTCCGCCGCGGCGTCCCCGGCGTAGGCGTCCTGGGACACCCCGGGGCCGAGCTCCACGGCCGTGTAGGTGTTGAAGTCGCAGTATCCGCACCGGACCGCGCAGAACGGCACGTGCACGTAGAGGCTGAGCGTACGGTCCGCGGAGCCCTCGGCGGCGGAGGGCGGCAGCAGGCCGTCGAGCGGGCCGGGCAGGCCCTCCGGCTGGGCGGGGGCCACTACTTCTTCTTGTCCTTCGCCCCGGACTCGTCAGAGGACAGCGCCGCGACGAACGCCTCCTGGGGGACCTCCACGCGGCCCACCATCTTCATCCGCTTCTTGCCCTCCTTCTGCTTCTCGAGCAGCTTCCGCTTGCGCGAGATGTCGCCGCCGTAGCACTTGGAGAGCACGTCCTTGCGGATCGCCCGGATGTTCTCGCGGGCGATCACCCGGGAGCCGATGGCCGCCTGGATGGGGACCTCGAACTGCTGGCGCGGGATGAGCTCGCGCAGCTTGCCGGTCATCATCACCCCGTAGGCGTACGCCTTGTCCCGGTGGGTGATCGCGCTGAAGGCGTCCACCGGCTCGCCCTGCAGGAGGATGTCGACCTTGACGAGGTCGGCCGCCTCCTCGCCCTCCGCCTTCCAGTCCAGGGACGCGTAGCCCTTGGTGCGGGACTTCAGCTGGTCGAAGAAGTCGAAGACGATCTCGGCCAGGGGCAGCCGGTAGCGCAGCTCCACCCGGTCCTCGGAGAGGTAGTCCATGCCCTTGAGCTGACCGCGCTTGGACTGGCACAGCTCCATGATCGCGCCGATGAACTCGGACGGCGCCAGCACCGTCGCGGCGACCATGGGCTCGCGGATCTCGGCGATCTTCCCCTCGGGGAACTCGGACGGGTTCGTGACCGCGCGCTCGGAGCGGTCCTCGAGGGTGACGTTGTAGCTCACGGAGGGCGCCGTGGAGATCAGGTCGAGGTTGAACTCGCGCTCGAGGCGCTCCCGGACGATCTCGAGGTGGAGCAGGCCCAGGAACCCGCAGCGGAAGCCGAAGCCCAGGGCCGCGGAGTTCTCGGGCTCGTAGACCAGCGCGGCGTCGTTGAGCTGGAGCTTGTCCAGGGCGTCGCGCAGGACCGGGTAGTCGGAGCCGTCGATGGGGAACAGCCCGGAGAAGACCATGGGCTTGGGGTCCTCGTAGCCGCCCAGGTTCTCGGCCGCCGGCCGCTGGTGGTTGGTCACGGTGTCGCCCACCCGGGACTGGCGCACGTCCTTCACCCCGGTGATGAGATAGCCCACCTCGCCCACGCCCAGGCCCTCCGTGGGCTTCGGCTCGGGCGAGATGACCCCGATCTCCAGCAGCTCGTGCTGCGCGCCGGTGGACATCATCCGGATCCGCTCGCGCGGGGTCAGCTTGCCGTCGACCACGCGGATGTAGGTGACCACGCCGCGGTAGGTGTCGTAGACGGAGTCGAAAATCATGGCCCGCGACGGAGCGTCGGCCCGCCCCACCGGGGGCGGGACCTCCTGGACGAGCCGGTCCAGCAGCGCCTCCACGCCCTCGCCGGTCTTGCCCGAGACCCGCAGCACGTCGTCGGGGTCCACGCCGATGAGGTTGCCCAGCTCCTGGGCGTACTTCTCCGGCTGGGCCGCGGGCAGGTCGATCTTGTTCAGCACCGGGATGATCGTGAGGTCGTTCTCCATGGCCAGGTAGAGATTGGCCAGGGTCTGCGCCTCGATGCCCTGCGCGGCGTCCACCAGGAGCAGGGCCCCCTCGCACGCGGCCAGGGAGCGGGAGACCTCGTAGGTGAAGTCCACGTGGCCCGGGGTGTCGATCATGTTCAGGGCGTAGTCCGTGCCCGCCACGTTCCAGGGCATGCGCACCGCCTGGGACTTGATGGTGATCCCGCGCTCGCGCTCGATGTCCATCCGGTCCAGGTACTGGGCCTTCATCTCCCGCGTGGTCACCACGCCGGTGGCCTGCAGCATCCGGTCCGCGAGCGTGGACTTCCCGTGGTCGATGTGGGCGATGATGCAGAAGTTGCGGAGGATCGACGGGTCGGTCGAGGCGGGAACCGGGGCATTGACGGCCAGCGGTGACACGGGCGGTCCTTTCTCCGGGAGAACGTCGCTTCCGGCAGGTCCTGGGGCTACCGGCGGGTGGACCGCGCCGGGCATTCAACTGTCCAGTTTCCCACGTTTGGGCATGCGGGGCCATTTGACCGGACGCACCGGCCCCGGCGCCGCGGCCCGGGCGGCGCCGCCCGGAGCGCGGGCCCGCGATCGCGCTGGTCCGCGGAGCGCTCCGGTGGGAGAATGGATGCTGCGCGGAGCCGCACCGGGCGTAGCCGCCGCGCCGAGGAGGCAGGGTCATGGGCCGCGAGGACTTCCAGCTCTCCGTGGACGCCGCGGAGGTCTACGAGGCACAGTTCGTGCCGGCCCTGTTCGGCCGCTGGGCCCCGCACCTCGTGCGGGCCGCCGGCGTCCGGCCCGGGCAGTCGGTCCTCGACGTCGCCTGCGGGACCGGCGTGGTCGCCCGGGAGGCGGCGCGCCTCCTGCAGGGACGCGGCCGTGTCGTGGGGCTCGACATCAACGCCGGGATGCTCGCCGTGGCCCGCCGCGTCTCCCCCGGGCTCGAGTGGGTCGAGGCGGACGCCCTCGCCCTGCCGTTCCCGGACGGCTCCTTCGACGTGGTGCTGTGCCAGGCCGGGCTGATGTTCGTCCCGGACCCGGTGCACGCGCTGCGGGAGATGGCGCGCGTGGCCGCCCCGGACGGGACGGTCGCCGTGCAGGTCTGGGACGAGCTGCGCGCGCAGACGGCCTGGGTGCCGTTCTACGACGTCGTCGAGCGCCACGCGGGCCCGGACGCGGTCGACCTGATCAGCTCCTACTGGCGTCTGGGCGACCTGGTCGCGCTGCGCGAGAGCCTCGCCGCCGCCGGGCTGCGGCCCGTCGACACGCTGACCCGCACGGACACCGCCGCCTTCCCGTCGGTCGACGAGTTCGTCGCGACCGAGGTCGGCGGCACTCCCCTGCGCAGCCGCCTCACGGACGAGGCCTACACCCGGATCCTCGAGGGCGCGCGGGACGCCCTCGGCCCGCACCGGGCCGCCGACGGGAGCCTCGAGCTGCCCACCCGGGGGCACATCGTCACCGCCCGCGCGGAGCGCGGCCCCGGCGGCAGGAACTCCGAGGGGACCCCTGCCGCCCCGGCCCGACGCGGCCGACCGGACGCTGGCTAGAGTGGGCGCATGAAGCTGAACTTCGGCACCCTGGCCCGGCTCGCCGCCCGCGCCGTGGACGTGTACCGGCGCTCCGGCCGGCGTCGCCCGGAGCACCGTCGGCCGGACGGACGCACCGCCTCCCCCTCCGCGCGGCCCCGGCCCACCGTGCCGTCCCGGGCCGGCGACGGCCGCCCCGGGGGGCTCTCCCGGCCCTACCCCGGGGACTGGACCGGGCCGGTCCGGCCGGTCTACCGCCCGCTGTCCGACGGCGAGGCCGACCCGGGTGAGATCGTGTGGACCTGGGTGCCCTTCGAGGAGGACCACCGCCGCGGCAAGGACCGGCCGGTGCTGGTCGTGGACCGGGCCGGGGACCACCTGCTGTGCCTCATGCTCACCTCCCGGGACCGCAACAACGGGCTGGAGCAGGACCCCTCCTACGTGGACGTGGGGACGGGACCGTGGGACCCCCGGGGCCGTCCGTCCGAGGTCAAGCTCGACCGCGTGGTCCAGGTGCTGCCCGCGGACGTCCGGCGGGAGGGCGCGGTCCTGCCCGAGCACCTCTTCGACCGGGTGGCCGGACGCCTCCACCGCCTGCGCGGCTGAGCACGCCGCCGCCGGGCGCCGCGTGTCGGCGCCGCCCTGCGGTGGGGCGTGGTCTGCTAGACTTTTCTGCTGTGTGTCCGCGCTGGTCGTCGGGCACTGCAGGGCGGTCGCCACACGGGCGTCCCCACTCTCACTCAGTCACATGACTGTCCTGTTTGCCCTCACTGACCGAATTCCGCACCCATCGCCAAGGAGTTATACGTGGCCAACATCAAGTCCCAGAAGAAGCGCAACCTCACCAACGAGAAGTCGCGTCTGCGCAACAACGCCTACAAGTCCGAGCTGAAGACGCTGGTCCGCCGCGTCGACGAGGCCGTCGGCGCCTCCGACAAGGAGACCGCCCAGGACGCCCTGCGCGTCGTCTCCCGCAAGCTCGACAAGGCCGTCAGCAAGGGCGTCCTGCACAAGAACAACGCGGCCAACAAGAAGTCCGGCCTGGCCAAGCTGGTCGCCAAGATCTGATCCCGGTTCCCCGCGAACCGCGCCCGCCGCACCGGCGGGCCGCGCCGAGGCCCCGTCCCGCTCAGGGACGGGGCCTCCGTCGTGCCTGCCGCGCCCCGGCTCAGCGCCGGCCGGACAGGGCGATCGTCGTGATGGCCCGCTCCACCGCGTAGGCCGGGTCCCTGCCCTCGCCCTTGACCTGCGCGTCGGCCTCCGCCAGCGCCCGCAGTGCCCGCACGAGGTCCTCCTCGGAGAAGCGCCGGGACTCGTCCTGCGCCCGCTCCACCTGCCACGGGGCCGCCCCGATGCGCTGGGCGAGCTGTCCCGAGCCGCCGCGGGTCCCGTGCACCTGCGCGATCGTGCGCAGCTTGGCGGCCAGTGCCCCGACCATCGGGACGGGGTCCACGCCGGTGTCGAGAGCCTGGCGCCACAGCTTGAGGGCGATCTCGGCGCGTCCGGCCAGCGCGGCGTCCGCCACCTTGAACGCGGTGGCCTCCACGCGCCCGCCGTAGTACTTCTCGACGTCGTCGAAGCTGATGCTCTCGGGCCCGTCGGAGAGCAGCTGGGCGCACGCGGCGGCCAGCTCCGCCGTGCTGCTGCCCACGGCCGCCGCGAGCGCGCGGGCGGCGTCGGGGTCGATGCGGCGCCGGTGGGTGCGGAACTCGGTGACGATGAAGTCGGTCTTGTCGCGGTCGTTCTTGAGGGGCTTGCACTCGACGACGGCGGCGCCGGCGGTCCGGAGGGCGTCGAGGAGCTTCTTGCCGCGGTTGCCGCCGCTGTGCTCCCACAGCACGACGACGTCCGGGTCGGGGGCCTGGACGTAGGCGAGGCCGTCGGCGAGGCAGTCGTCGTTCATGGCGGCGAGGTTGGTGACGTGGATGAGCTTGGCGTCGTCGAACAGGGAGGGGCTGGCGAGCGCCGCGAGCTGTCCGGGGGCGTAGGCGGCGGCGTCGACGGTGGAGAGCTCGACGGGGCCGCGCTGGTCCTTGAGGGCGGTGCGGACGCGGTCGCGGGCGCGGGCGGCGAGGTAGTCCTCGGGACCGGTGAGCAGGATGAGCGGGGTGGGCTCGACGTCGCGCCAGGTGGGGCCGGCGGTGGGTGCGGGGCGCTTCGGTGGGGTCATGGCCGCGTCCTCCTGTGGTGGCGGCCGGTGCGGGCCGCGGACTGGGGTGGGCTCCAGCTTCCCACGTCCGGGCGACATGTGGTGGCGCGGTGGACTCGGCGGGACGGCGCCGGGGCGCGCGGGCCCGGCGGACGGTGGAACCGACCGCCGGGCTCCTGTACGGTCGGGAGCGGCATGTGTGATCCCCGTCACCCCCTCGAAGGACGACCCATGACCGTTTTTCCCCGCCTCGCCGTCCCGGCGCTCGCCCTGGGCGTCCTGGGCATGGCCGCCTCCCCCGCGGCGGCCGGCGGAACCGCCCCCGACGCCGTGTCCGTCACCGAGACCGCCCCCGCCGCCACGTCCAGCGCCCCGGGCTACGCCGTGGCCGGAGCGGGCGTGCTGGCCGTGGTCGGCTCCGCCGTCGTGGCACGGCGCCGCAGCGGCGGCATCCCCTGACGCCCCGCACCGGCGGGTCCTCGTGGCTCGGCCGCCGGTGACGTGCAGGCCGGTCGACGGGCCGGTCACGACGCCGGGGCGCGCGGACCGCCGTCTCCGGCGCCGCGGAGCCGCAGTACCGCAGCACCGCCGGTGCCGGCCGCTTCCGGGCCGGGACGGGCCGGGGAGCCGGTCGCCACAGGCGTCCGCGCAGTGCTGACGCACTCCGACCGGTCGAGTTCGACGGCGCTAGTCTGGGAGCACTGTCGAGCAAGCGAGGCCTCCGTGAGTTCTTCGTGGCACACCCGCCCTGCCGCAGCCGTCACCGGAGATCTCGACGTGGATCCGGTCCAGGGGCTGTCGAGCGAGCAGGTCGCCGAGCGTGCCCGGCGCCACGGCCCCAACGTGCTGGCCGAGGCCGCCGGGGTGCCGGTCTGGCGCAAGGTCCTGAGCCTCCTCTCGGACCGGATGACGATCGTGCTGCTGGTCGCGGCGCTCGTCTCCGCGCTCGTGTCCCAGGAGTTGAAGACACCGGTGGTGATCCTGCTCGTGGTCGGCTTCAACACGGTGCTCAACTACGTCCAGCAGGCGCGGGCCGAGTCCTCCCTGGCTGCGTTGCGCACGATGTCCGTGATCACCGCGCGGGTGCGCCGGGACGGGCACGACCTGGAGGTGGACCAGGCCGAGCTGGTGCCCGGGGACATCGTGCTGCTGGAAGCCGGGGACCTCGTCCCCGCCGACGCCCGGGTGCTCGAGGCGGCGCAGCTGCAGGTCGCCGAGGCGGCGCTGACCGGGGAGTCCCAACCGGTGGACAAGAACTCCGCGGTGGTCCCTGACCCGGACGTGCCTCTCGGTGACCGGTCCAACCTCGTCTTCATGGGCACCGAGGTCACCCGCGGGCGCGGCGAAGCCGTGGTCACCGGCACCGGAGCGGGCACGCAGATGGGATCCATCGCCGGGATGCTCGAGACCGCCGGCGAGACACGGACCCCGCTGCAGCACCGGATCGACCGCCTGGCCCGTCTGCTGACGCTCATCGCCTTCGTGGTCGTGGGCATCGTCGTCGTCCTCGGTCTGGTGCGCGGGCGGCCCTGGACCGAGCTGATGCTGACGGCCGTGTCCCTGGCCGTGGCCACCATGCCCGAAGGACTGCCCGCGGTCGTCGCCTTCACCCTGGCGATGGGTGCCCACCGTCTGGCCCGGCGCGGGGTGATCATCAAGCAGCTGGCGGCGGTGGAGACCCTGGGGTCCACCACGCACATCGCCACGGACAAGACCGGCACCCTCACCCTCAACGAGATGACGGTGCGGAGGCTGCTGGTGAACGGCACGGCGTACCGCGTCACCGGTGAGGGGTATTCCACGGAGGGGCGCATCGTCGGTCCCGACGACGCCCGGGCCCGGCCGTCTCCCGATCTCTACCTCGCGATGGCGCTGTGCAACAACGCCACCGTGCGCGACGGGCGGATGATGGGCGACCCCACGGAGGGCGCGCTGGTCGTGCTGGCCCACAAGGGCGGCGTGGACGTGGAGGGGGTACGCCAGGAGCGTCCGCGCGTGGCGGAGGTGCCCTTCGACTCCGACTACAAGTTCCACGCCACCTTCCACGAACAGACCTCCGGCCCCGGGTCCGCCGCGACGGCCGGCTATCAGATGTTCGTCAAGGGCGCCCCGGGCGTGCTGCTGGATCTGGCCGACTCCGTCCTCACGGCCGAGGGCCCCCGGCCCCTCACGGCCCAGGACCCCGCCCGCATCCTCGCCGGCGTCGACGAGCTGGCCGGGCAGGGACTGCGCACCCTGTTGATCGCCGGCGGCCGCCTCGACAGCGGTGGACCGGGCGCGGGTTCGCTGCCCGAGGACGGAGCGCAGCTGCGGGGCCTCGTGACGAGCCTGACCCTGTACGGCCTCGTGGGCATCATGGACCCCCCGCGGCCGGAGGCTGCCGATGCCATCGCCGCGGCCCACGGCGCGGGCATCGCCGTGCACATGATCACCGGGGACCACCTGCGCACCGCCTCGGCCGTCGCCCGGTCCCTCGGGATCCCCGCACAGGCCGTCTCGGGAGCGGACCTCGACGCGATGGACGACACCGAACTGGCCGACCGTGCCTCGGGGTACGGGGTGCTGGCCCGGGTCGCCCCCGAGCACAAGATCCGCTTCGTGAAGGCCCTGCAGGCGGGCGGGGAGGTGGTGGCGATGACCGGTGACGGGGTCAACGACGCCCCGGCCCTGAAGCAGGCCGACATCGGCATCGCGATGGGCATCACCGGCACCGACGTGGCCAAGGGCGCGGCCCGGATGATCCTCACCGACGACAACTTCGCCACCATCGTGGCCGCTGTCGAGGGGGGACGCGGCATCTACGACAACATCCTCAAGTTCGTGCGCTTCCAGCTCTCCACGACCTGGGGGTTCGTCATGATCTTCCTGATCTGCGGGGTGACCGGGATCGCCGGCGGGGCGCCGTTCACGGCCCTGCAGATCCTGTGGGTGAACATCATCATGGACGGTCCCCCCGCCCTGGCCCTGGGGGTGGACCCCACCGATCCCGAGGTGATGCGCCGGCCCCCGCACCCGCCCGGGGAGGCACTGCTGAGCAGGGGACGGGTGGGGCGCATCCTCCTGGCCGCCACCGTGATGACCGCGGGCACCCTGTCGGTGCTGCTGCTGGTGGACACGTGGTTCCCCGGCATCTCCGCGGCCGGCGCCACGGCACTGGCGTTCACCACCTTCGTCTTCTTCCAGGTCTTCAACCTGCTCAACGTCCGCTCCGAGACCCGCACCGTGTTCAGCCGGCGCACGTTCACCAACCGGGCCGTCTGGGTGGCCCTGTTCGCGGTCGTGGTCCTCCAGGCCGCGGTGGTGCAGACCCCGTTCCTGCAGGACCTGTTCGACACCACCGCCCTGAGCGGCGCCCAGTGGCTCGTGGCCGTGACGATCGGCTCGACGGTCCTGTGGGCCGAGGAGCTGCGCAAGCTCATCAGGAGGGCACGGCGCTGATCACCGGCGCCGACAGGCGGGACGCGGCTAGCGCAGGGGCACGGCGAGAAGGCGCTGCTCCCGGCGCACGAGCGCCACACCGCCGTGCTCGTCGGTGCGCAGCAACGGAACGCCGCTGCGCTCGAGGTGGGCGAGGATGGACGGGTGCGGGTGACCGTAGTCGTTGCCGCGGCCCACGGAGACGACGGCCAGCCGCGGGTCGGCGGCGTCGATGATGCCGGTGCCCCCGTTGCGGGCGCCGTGGTGGGAGACCTTGAGGACGTCGACGTCCACGAGCGGGCCCGCGGTGCGCACGAGGGCTCGGGCACCCTCCTCCTCGAGGTCCCCGGCGAGCAGCCAGGAGGTGGTCCCGCCGTCCGCCCCGGTGAGCTCGGCGCGCAGCACGAGGGAGGCGTTGTTCTCGTCGGAGGACGACGGGTCGCTCCAGCGCCCCGGTGCGGTCGGCTCGGGGGCGAGAACGGTCAGGCGCAGCCCGCCCAGCGTCCGGGTCTCGCCCGGGGACGGGCGGCGGGCCGGGGTACCGGGCAGGGCACGGGTCAGCTCGTCCGGCGGGGCGGCGGCCGCCGTGGCGTACCAGACCTCGCCGATCCGCCCGTGCCGGGCGAGGGCGGGCAGGCCGCCGGTGTGGTCGGCGTGGGCGTGGCTGAGGACCACGAGGTCCAGGTGCTCGACCCCGCTGCGCCGGAGGCACTGTGCCAGGGCGTGCGGGTCGGGGCCGGTGTCCACGAGGACGGCCCGCCCGGGCGCGGTGCGCAGGAGCACGGCGTCGCCCTGGCCCACGTCGCACAGCACGGCCTCCCACGCCGGGGGCGGGCGGTGGGCGTCCACGGCGGCGCGCACGGCGAGCAGCACGACGACGAGCAGCACGGCCGCGGCGGCCGCCGTGCGTCGGTTCCGGCGCCGGCGGGCCTGCACCCGCCAGTGCTCCTCCGGGACCGGGGCCGGGGCGGGGCCCTCGCGCAGGGTCCCGGCAGACGGTGCGGGGCGCCGGCGGCGCACGTCGAGGGCGTGCACGGCGAGCAGGGCCGCCGCGCTCGCCAGGGTCATCAGGAGCACGCCCGGCAGGCCCTCGGGCCACGGGGCCAGCGCCCCGGGGGCCCCGGCGAGTGCCCGGGCGGTCCCCGCGACCAGCCGCGCGCCCACCGCGCCCACGCCCAGGGGCAGCACGGCCGCCGCGGCACCCGTCCCGTCGGGGAGGTTCAGCAGCAGCAGCCCCGCGAGGCCGCACACGGTCACCACCGGCACCAGCGGGGCGGCGAGCACGTTGGCCGGCAGGGCGTACACGGGCACGGCGGGCTGGAGCAGCACGAGCACCGGGGCGCACCACAGCTGGGCGGTCGCCGGGATCGCGACCGCCACGGCGAGCACGTCCGGGACCCGGGTGCCCAGCCACCGGGTGAAGGGCCGGCCGCTGACCACGATCCCCGCGGTCGCCAGCACCGACAGGACGAAGCCGTACTCGGCGGCGAGCGCGGGCCGGACGACGACGAGGGCGATCACGGCGCCCGAGAGGGTCGCCAGGGACACGGCCGTGCGCCCGGTGAGAAGACTGAGGGCGGCGAGTCCTCCCATCACCGCGGCGCGCAGCACCGAGGGGTCGGGACCGACGAGGAGCACGAACGCCGCCAGGGCGCCGAGGCCGACGGCCAGGCAGGTGCGCCGTCCGGCGCCGAGGGACAGGGCCGCGTGCCCGGCGAGGGCCGTGACGAGCGCGCAGTTGGCGCCGGAGACGGCCGTCAGGTGGGTCAGGCCGGTGTCCCGCATGGCCTGCTCGAGCTCCGGGCCGATCCCGGCGCGCTCGCCGAAGGTCATTCCGGGCAGCAGCCCGGCGGCGTCGGGGCCGAGCCCGGCCGTGGCGAGCACGAAGCGCTCCCGGACCTGCTCCCGCGGGCGGGGCTCCTCCGCCGGGAGGTCCGCCGGCGGGGCGGCGGCGCGCAGCACCGGAGGGCCGGGGGCCGGCGGGCCGGCAGTGAGCACCGCGGTGATCCGCCGGCCGGGGACCAGTGCGGCCCACCCGGGCCCGTCGGCGAAGACCGTGGCCGTGACGTCGACGGGTCCGCCGCGGCCCCGGTGGGTGACCCGTTCGAGGCGCAGTTCGAGGACCACGCCGGTGCGGTCCTCGTGGGCGGTGCCGGGGGCGGGGGCCGCCCACCGCCGGGGCGGCTCGGCCACCTCGGCCGTGACGGCCAGCGTCCCGCCCGCGGCGAGGGCCTCCCCGAGCGGGCCGTGGGTGGTCTCGTGCCGGGCGGCGGTGCTGCTCAGCAGCACGGCCGTGACGGCGAGGGCGCTCAGGGCCACGGCCGACCACGGCACGGCCCGCCACGCCCCGGGAGCGCCGGACCGACCGGGATGGGACCTCCCCCGCCGGAGGACGCGGGCCGCGGCGAGGACCAGGACGGTACCGAGCACCAGCGCCGCCAGGTAGAGCACCCCGCCGGCCGCGGCCCGTTCCGGCGGCAGGCGGACGGCGAGCAGTCCCGTGAGCCAGGCGCCCAGGGCGGCGGGGACGAGCCGCAGGTCCCACGTGCGTCCCGGGGCGCGGGCGTCGCGGTGCTCCTGGTGCTCCAGGGCGCGGGCCCACCAGGCGACGGGATGCCTCACACCGTCACCAGCGGGACGAGCGCCTCCATCAGGGTGGGGCCGATCCCCGGCACGGCGTCGAGGTCGGCGACGGCGGCGAAGCCGCCGTGCTGCTGCCGGAACTCCACGATCCGTCCGGCCAGCACCGGGCCGACCCGCGGGAGGGCCTCCAGTTCCGCGGCGGTGGCCGTGTTGAGGTTCAGCGGCGCGGCCGGGGCCGCGCCGTCCGGCGGCGCGGGCCCGGGCGGCGCCCCCGGGGCCCCGGGCGCGGGTGGGACTCCCGGGGCCGCGTCCGTGTCGGGGACGAGAACCTGCTGGCCGTCCGTCACGGGGGCGGCCAGGTTCACGGTGTCCGTCACAGCGGCGTCCGTGAGTCCTCCGGCGGCCTCGACCGCGTCGACGACCCGGGCCCCGGCCTCGAGGGTCACGACGCCGGGGCGGGCCACCTCCCCGGTCACGTGCACGTACAGCGTCGACCCCGCCGAGGGCGTCGGCGCGGCGGACGGTCCCGGCAGGACCGTGCCGGTTCCGGGCTCGGCACCGGCAGCGATGTCCGCACCGGTTGCGCCGCTGTGCTCGGTGCCCTCCCCGGTGCCGCCGCCCAGCTGCGCCTCGGCGAGGACGGGCCGCCCGGCGGTGTCCGGGGTGCCGCCGCCGTCCCGGCCGGGCGCCAGCACCGTCCAGGCGAGCCAGGCGAGCGCGGCCAGGGCGATCAGCAGCAGCGTTCCCGGGACCCGGGTCCGGGCGGCGACCTGCCGGCGGTGGGCGGGGGGCGTCCCGGACGGCGCGGTTCCGGGCGCTCGGATCTGCCCGGGCGCCGCGGGACCGGTCTCGGCCAGCAGCGCCGCCAGCCGTTCGGCGCCCGGGGCGGCACCGGGCGCGGCCGGGCCCCCGGTGCCGGGCGCCGTGGCGGGTGCGGGCGGGGAGGTGGTCGCCCGCCGTCGGGCGTGCGGCACGGAAGCGGTCATGCCCCCCAGCTCACCCCGCCCGGGCGGGTGCCCGTCCCGGTCTAGGCCCCGCTGGGGACGCGTGCGGGGCGGGTGGGCGCCTGTGCAGCCCGGACGCCGGGCCGCCCCGGCGAGACGTGACCCATCAGCGGCACGGCCGCTGCCGCTCCTCGTCGCCCGGGGCGCTGCCACGACCGGGAGCACCCGCACGCGGAGGCGAGGGGATCCGTCGTCGTGCTCCCTGCCGCGGGAGCCCCGGCTCAGGCCACGATGTTGACGAGCTTGGGCGCGCGCACGATCACCTTGCGGATCTCGGCGTCGCCCAGCTGGCGGCGGATCGTCTCCGAGCCCAGGGCCAGGTCGCGCAGGGCGTCCTCGCCGATGTCGGCGGGCACCTCGAGCCGGTCCCGGACCTTGCCCTTGATCTGCACCACGGCGGTGACGGTGTCGTCCACCAGCAGCTGCGGGTCGACCTCGGGCCAGCCGGCGACGACGACGGACCCCTCGTGGCCCAGCGCGTGCCACATGTCCTCGGCCGTGTACGGGGCGACCAGCGACAGCAGGACCGCGACGGCTTCCGCGGCCTCGCGCACGGCCGGGTCGGCGGGCCCGCAGCCGGAGTCGATGGCCTTGCGGACCACGTTGACGAGCTCCATGGTCTTGGCGATCACCACGTTGAACTTCGCCGCGTCCAGCAGCTGGGCGGCGTCGTCGACGGCCCGGTGGGTCGCCCGCCGCACGGAGACGTCCCCGGCGGCCGGGTCGGCCCCCGGGGCGGAGGCCACGTCCTGGGCCAGGCGCCAGGCCCGGGCCAGGAACTTCTGCGAGCCCTGCGGGGAGACGTCGGCCCAGTCCACGTCGTCCTCCGGCGGGGAGGCGAAGACCATGGTCAGGCGCACGGCGTCCACGCCGAACCGGTCGAGCTGCTCGCCCAGGTCCACGCCGTTGCCCAGGGACTTGGACATCGCCCGGCCGCCGTTGAGCACCTGGCCCTGGTTCAGCAGCGCCTTGAACGGCTCGGTGAAGTCCACCAGACCCAGGTCGAAGAGCACCTTGGTGAAGAAACGGGAGTAGAGCAGGTGCAGGATCGCGTGCTCCACGCCGCCCACGTACTGGTCCACGGGCAGCCACTTGCGGGTCTCCTCGAGGTCGAACGCGGCGTTCTCGTCGTTCGGGGAGGCGAAGCGCAGGTAGTACCAGGAGGAGTCCACGAAGGTGTCCATGGTGTCGGTGTCGCGCTGGGCGGCGCCGCCGCAGGCGGGGCACTCGACGTTGACCCAGTCCTCGGCCGCCGCGAGCGGGGACCGGCCCTTGGGCGCGAGCTGCTCGCCGCGAAGGTCGTCGGGCAGCCGCACGGGCAGCTGCTCCTCGGGCACCGGCACCTCGCCGCACGCGGGGCAGTGCACGATCGGGATGGGCGCCCCCCAGAAGCGCTGGCGGGACAGCAGCCAGTCGCGCAGCCGGAAGTTGACCTGGCGGTTGCCCGTCCCGGCGACCTCGACCAGCCCGATGGCGCGCTCGATGGCCTCGTCCTTGTCCAGCCCGGAGAGCTCGCCCGAGTTGATCAGGGTGCCCTCGCCCGTGGTGGCGGTCCCGGTCGCGGCGGGGTCCTCCTCGCCGGTGTCCAGGACCGCGCGCACGTCCAGGCCGAAGGTGCGGGCGAAGTCGAGGTCGCGCTGGTCGTGGGCGGGCACCGCCATGATCGCGCCGGTGCCGTAGTCGGCCAGCACGTAGTCCGCGGCCCACACGGGCAGCTTCTCGCCGTTGAGCGGGTTGACGGCGTGACGGCCCAGGAACACCCCGGTCTTCTGCCTGTCGGTGGCCTGGCGCTCGATGTCGGACAGCGCCTTGACCTGCTCGCGGTAGGCGGCGAGCTCCTCGGCGTGCTCGGGGGCGACGATCTCCCCGGCCAGCTCCGCGTCCGCGGCGACCACGAAGAACGTGGCGCCGTAGAGGGTGTCGGGGCGGGTCGTGAACACGGTGACCTCGCGGTCGGTCCCGCCCGCGCCGGCGCCCTCGATGGCGAAGCGCACGTGGGCGCCCTCGGAGCGCCCGATCCAGTTGCGCTGCATGGCCAGCACGCGCTCGGGCCAGTGCCCCTCGAGGGCGGTCATGTCCTCGAGCAGCCGGTCGGCGTAGTCGGTGATCTTGAAGTACCACTGGTTCAGGGCCTTCTTGGTCACCGGCGTGTGGCAGCGCTCGCACGCCCCGTTGACGACCTGCTCGTTGGCGAGCACCGTCTGGTCCTTGGGGCACCAGTTGACCGGCGAGTTCTTCCGGTAGGCCAGGCCCTTGGCGTGGAACTGCAGGAACAGCCACTGCGTCCACCGGTAGTACTCGGGGTCGGAGGTGTGGATCTCCCGGGACCAGTCCGCGCTGATCGCGTAGCGCTGGAAGGAGGCCTTCTGCGTCGCGATGTTGGCGTAGGTCCACTCCGCCGGGTGGGCGTCGCGCTTGATCGCCGCGTTCTCCGCGGGCAGCCCGAAGGAGTCCCAGCCGATCGGGTGCAGCACGTCGTAGCCGCGCTGGCGCCAGTACCGGGCCACCACGTCGCCCATCGCGAAGGCTTCGGCGTGGCCCATGTGCAGGTCGCCCGAGGGGTACGGGAACATGTCCAGGACGTAGCGGCGCTCCCGCGAGCCGTCGTCGACGGGCGCGTAGACCTGCTGCTCCGCCCAGAACGACGGCCACGCCGCCTCGATGGCGCGGAAGTCGTACCCGGTGCTCTCGGTCGTGTGCTGCTGTTCGGTCACGGTCCTCGCCTTCGCGGTCGTGGACCGCCGCCGGCCTTCGGAACGGGCGGCGCGCGGTCGCGTGGCCGGCACCCGGGCATCACGGATGCCCGGCGGTGCGCCGACGGTGGTGGAATCCGTCCCATCCTAGCCCAGGGCCGCCCGGCGTCCGGGCCCGCAGCCGCTAGCATCGACAGCGGGCCGGGACGCACCGGGCGTCCGGCGGGCCCGCAGGGAGGAACCATGGCGGCAGCGACCGGCGCGCGGCACGGCGCACCGGAGGGCGGCGAGCGCACCGGCACGGGGATCGGCGCCGACGTGCCGGGCAGCACGGTGCAGAACCCCTGGGCCGAGCGGCGCAGCGTGGTCCTGGACGGGCACAAGGTGCGCTACTGGTTCTACGACGTCGACCGGGCCCCCAAGCCGCTGCTCGTGCTGGTCCACGGGTTCCGCGGCGACCACCACGGCCTGCAGCTGATCGCCGACCGGCTGCGCGAGCGCTACCACGTCGTCGTCCCCGACCTGCCCGGTTTCGGCCGCTCGGAGCCCTTCCCCGACCGCCCCCACGACATCGCCGGGTACGCGGACTTCCTGCGCGCCTTCGTCGAGGCCCTCACCGACGGCGCAGTGGACGACGGCGCCGCGCACGGCGTCGCCGTCCTGGGCCACTCCTTCGGCTCCGTGGTCGCCGCGCACTTCGCCGCCGCCCACCCCGCGATGGTCGAGCGGCTGGTGCTCGTCAACCCGATCTGCGAACCAGCCCTGGAGGGCGGGCAGGCGCTGCTGAGCCGTCTGACGGTGAGCTACTACCGGCTGGGGCGGGCCCTGCCCCGGCGGCTCGGCCGCCGACTGCTCTCCAGCTGGCTCGTCACGGACGCGATGAGCGCGGTGATGACCAAGTCGCAGGACCCCCGGGTCCGCGGCTACGTGCGCCACCAGCACCGGGCGTACTTCTCGGCCTTCGCGGACCGGGACGTGCTGCTGGAGGCCTACGAGGCCTCGGTCTCGCACACGGTCGCGGAGGTCGCGATGCAGCTGTCCATGCCGACCCTGCTGGTCGTGGGCGCGCAGGACGAGCTGGGCTCGGTCGCCGCGCAGCGGACGATGGCGTCCTGGATCCCCCGCCACCGCCTCGAGGTCCTCGACGGAGTGGGCCACCTCGTCCACTACGAGGCCCCCGGGCGCACCGCCGAGCTGGTCCACGACTTCCTGTCCTCGCCCGCTCCCGAGCCGTCCCCCGCCCCGGACGGCGAGCCGCCCGCGCTGCACGCCCAGGCGCCCCCCGCCGGCGACGCGGCGCCCGACACCGCGCCGTTCACCGGGCTGCAGCGCGTCGTGCGCCGAGGACACCGCGAGCGCCGGGAGCACCGAGGGCGCCGCCGGTGAGACTGCTCCTGGACGCCCGCTACACCCGCCTGGGCCGCCACGACGGGATCAGCCGCTACGGGGCAAGCCTGGTCGAGGCCGTGGCCGGTCTCGCCGGCGGGACCGCCGGGCTGGACGTGGCCGTGCTCGTCAGCGATCCCCGCCAGCTCACCATGCTGCCGGACGTCCCGCACGTCACCGGCCCCTCCCCCGTGTCCGCCGCCGAGGCCGCCACGGCGCTCGTGCTCAACCGGTACGCGCCGGACGTCGTGTTCTCCCCCATGCAGACCATGGGCTCCGCGGGCCGCCGGCACGGGCTGATCCTCACCCTGCACGACCTCATCTACTACGACCACCCGCAGCCGCCCGCGGACCTGCCCGCCGCCGTGCGCGCGGGCTGGCGGCTCTACCACCGGGCCTGGTGGCCCCAGCGGGTCCTGCTGGACCGCGCCGACGCCGTGGTGACCGTCTCGAACACCACCCGAGAACTCATCGCCGCCCACCGGCTCACCCGCCGTCCCGTGCACGTGGTGCCCAACGCCCCCCAGCCCGGCTCCGTGCTCCCCGCCGGGGCGGCGCTGGAGCGGCTGCCCCGGCGCGGGCGGAAGCTGCTCTACATGGGCTCCTTCCTGCCCTACAAGAACGTGGAGACCCTGCTGCGCGCGGCCGGGCGGCTCCCGGATCACGAGCTGCACCTGCTCTCCCGGATCTCCCCTGCCCGCCGGGCCCAGCTGGAGGCCCTCGTCCCTGACGGGGCGCGGGTCATCTTCCACGACGGGGTGGACGAGGCCGAGTACAGCGCCCTGCTGGCCGAGGCCGCCGCCCTGGTGCACGCCTCACGGGCCGAGGGCTACGGGCTGCCGATCGTGGAGGCGCTCGCAGCGGGCACCCCCGTGGTGTGCAGCGACCTGCCGATCTTCCGGGAGGTCGCCGGGGAGGCCGCCGCCTACGCCGCGCCCGACGACGACACCGGGTTCGCCGCCGCCGTGCGCGCCCTCGAGGACCCGGCCCGGGCCCGTGCCCGGGTGCTGGCCGGCCTCGACCGCGCCCGGGCCCACTCGTGGGAGGACTCGGCGCGGGAGCTGCTGGCGGTCGCCGGCGGGGTGCACGAGCGCCGCACCCGGCGCCGCTTTCGCTAGCTCGGCCCCGCGGTGGGGACCGGGCCCACGGATCTGTGCCGGGAACGGTTGGTGGTGGTTCTCGGCGGAACACCCCGCTTCGAGCGCTCCCGGGGACGGACCCGGCCGGCTCCGAGGGATGCATGGCCCGGCTGCGCATCCACGGGCTGGGACCAGCCGTGGTATCCCTGCCCGCCGGTGCCGGGGCCCATGATCCGGTGACCGAGGCCCTGGACGTCCTCGGCGTCGAGGGCAACCGCGGTCGCCTCACGCTGGCCCCCCATCTGCACCGGGAGATCCACGAGCCCGACGCCCCGACCCCGTCCTCCCCCACCAGTGGCACGACCTCGGCCCCGACCCCATCCTCACGGACAAGGGTGCGTGGCCGAGATGATGCGCCACCCGCTCCACCTCGCCGCAGCCCTCCTGCTGTGCGTGTTGCCGCTCGCCGCCTGCGGCTCGCCCGGCGAGGCCCAGCGCAGGCCCCAGGAGCCACCGTCTCTGCCGAGCCGCCGCAGCCGGGCCAGAGCACTGTCGCCGCCCCGGACGACGCCAACCGCACCGATGTCGACGCCACCGCCGACGTCACCGCCGGAATACTCGACTAATGTGACACCGCGACCGACCGCAACGCGGCAGGCGCCCAGCGGCTCACGACCGCCCGGCACCAGGGTTGCAGCGCCCCACCATCCCCCCGGTCCATGGAGACGTCGATCTGGACATCGCTCATGACAAGGCCATCCGCGCCTTCACCGTGGAATGGACCTGGGCGGCCCGCGACGAGGCCACCGTTCACGGCCCCTGCCGTCGGCGGATCACCCTTTATCTCGAGGAGCACCACGGCCAGTGGGAGGTGGTCGGGCACCAGCCCCGCGGCATGGGTGACGCCCAGTAAGACCGGATCTCGTTCCTGATCCACTGTGCACCCTGTCGTGGCCGGGGTGGATGCCCGTAGGCAGCGTGGGACGAGTTCTCCCCTCTGTGTCTGCTCGTCCTGTCCCTTGTCCGGCCATATCCGATGCCGTCCCTCGGCATAGTGAGCGCATGACTCTGCTCGACCGTCCCCTGTCGTACCCGCAGGTCGGCGCGACCGCCGGGCAGTTGCCCGACGAGTACAACCGAATGAGGGTCCATCGAGTCATCGGCCACGGTGAGTCGACGTTCCGCCGCGCCGCGGAACGCCTGATGAGCTGGCAGATGCACCGAGCAGCCGGCCTGACCGTCGAGGCCACCACACCCCGCGTCGAGCAGGACAGCCGTGTTCGCCTGCGCCTGGGGTGGCATCTGCTGCGGATCTCCTTCGGATGCCAAGTTATCTACGTCGTGGAGGAAGAACGCCGGCGAGGCTTCGCCTACGGGACCCTGCAGGGCCACCCGGAGCAGGGTGAGGAGAGGTTCTGCGTGGAATGGCGGGAGGATGACGCCGTCGTGTTCACCTTCACCGCCTTCTCCCGGCCGGGCACATGGTGGTCCCGCATCCTTGCGCCGATCAGCCATCTAATGCAGCCGCGATACACCCACCGATATCTCCACGCTCGGTAGCGCCCTTTCGAGCACCGGCGAGTGTGCGCCACAGGAACCCCTGCAGCATTGCGATGAGTAGGGTCCGAGCATGCCGACGGAGTTCTCGTTTCCGGGCATCGCCGGGCGAACTCACCAGATCAGGCCGAAGAGCAGCGCCAGAGCACCGGCCGCAGCCAGGATGCCGGCCAGAACAAGGGGAATCCGGGAGAACCTCCGGTACTCCCGGGCGTAGAAGTCCTCCAGCTCCTCGCTGTACCTGCCCTCGTTGCGCAGAACGAACGTCTCCAAGACCGGGCCCACGAAGACACGGGTGACGCAGAGATACAGGACGAGCTCCATCGCTGCGCCCAGCAGGAGACCGTAGGCGAGAAAGTCGGGGAACTCCTGCACCCGGTCATACATCATCCGGGGCGGCATGATGACGGCGAAGACCGCCACGAACAGGGACGGGCCCCAGATCATCACCCGGGCACCTTCGACCGGCCGCTCCACCGGCACCTCAGGGTCCCGGCTGTGGCCAGCGCGCGGTGGTGCCGGCCTGGCCCAGCTCTTCACGATGATGGTCAGCACAAACACGGCGATGATGGCGACCAGGCCAATGTCCAGGAGTGCCATGGGTACTCCTTCATTGCTCTCAGAGCATTTCGAGGGCCTGACCCGTTCTTACTGCTTGGTACATCCTGACACCGCGAAGTGCCCAACTCAGCGGGGACGTTCTCGCTCCATTCCCACGGCATGCCACGGCCGGTCATCCACCTCGGTGCTGCGCACCCGACCGGTCTGTCGGAACCTCAGGCTCTCGTACACCCGGCGAGTCGAGACGTTGTGCGCATACACCCCCAGCCTCATGGCCGGCAGGTCCGTGATCGCGAAGCCCGTGCGCACCGCCGTGCTGATCAGCTCCCGCCCCGGACCGCGCCCTCGAGCCGCCGGGTCGAGGAGGACGCAGCCCAGCCGCATCAGGCACGTGTCGGGATCCACGAGCAGGGAGGCGTGACCGACCGGGGCCCCGAATCCGGGTCCGGTCCGGTACCGCCGCTGCTCATTTTGCAGGTAGCGCTCCAGCTGCCCTCGGTCCATGGGCCAGGTGGACGTGCGCCCGGACCACAGCACCATGTCCGCCTCGGACGGCACCAGGCGCAGGAGAAGATCCAGATCGGCCGGGACGGTCTCTTGCAGGCGCATGCCCTCATGCTGAGGACGCCACGGTCAGCGGTGGTGCTGCCGCCGATCAGGCCCCCTGTGCAAGGTCGAACGCAAACCGAAACCGGGCGGCATCCCCCACGACAGAGACGTCAACGCCTTCGAAAGACCCGGCACCGCCGGCCCTCGGCCAGGACCTCTTCGACAAGGTCCAGCCCTGCATCCTCGAGGACTCGCTGCGAGGCGATGTTTTCCGCGAATGCCCCGCCCAGACCGACAGACCCAACGCATCACCGATGCCGAGGAGTTCGATGACCACATCGGGAGCCAGGCCACGTCCCCACACCTCAGGTCGAAGCGCGTACCCGATCCCTGTCCGGACGGACCGTCTTCGGTGAAGAACAGGATCCGGCAGGGACGCCACGATCGTCTCGGAACACAGCGCCACGCGATCCTTAGGTGGTCCGAAGCCCGCGCTGATCCGCCGTTGGGCACTCAGCGGCTGGTCTCGTACCTGGTCAGCACCACGCCGTCGGGAAACGTCCGGGTCTCCACCAAGCTCAGGTGCACCCAGTGGTCCAGGGCTGTGAAGAACGGTGTGCCGCCGCCCACCAGGACCGGATGGGTGACGATCGCGTACTCGTCGATCAGACCGGCCCGCATGGCCGCCGCGGCGAGTGTGGCACCGCCGATGTCCATCGGGCCGCCGTCGTCGGCCTTGAGCCGTGTGATCTCGGTGACCGCGTCGCCGGTGACCAGACGGGTGTTCCAGTCGACAGTGCTGATCGTCGAGGAGAACACCACCTTCGGCATGTCACGCCAGCGGCCGGCGAACTCGATCGCCGCCGGTGTGGCACCGGGTGGCTGGTCGGCGGTCGGCCAGTCGGAGCTCATCGTTTCCCACAGCCTGCGTCCGTACAGCGCCAGGCCCGTCGCGTCCACCCGGTCGGACCACCACTGGAACAGCTCGTCGCTCGGCACGCTCCAGCCGAGGTCGTCGCCGGGCGCGGCGATGTAGCCGTCCAGGCTCATGTTCATCGCGAAGGTCAGTTTCCGCATGCTGTCAACCTCCCGTGAGTCGGTATTCGGCGCACAGACCAGCACGGCGCGCAAGAATCATCGGTCAGGCCACACCGAGGGCCAGTTGAGCACCGAGCCCAGCAGATGCTCCGAACGGAAAGGAACCCTTACCGCAACGCTGTCAGCCGCCCAGCCCATCGGCCCCTCGCCGTCCCGGATCAATTGCCCCGAACTTCGGCATGCAAGACGCTTGGATATGACCAGCTGGACCGTAGACGGAAGGCAAAGCCGATCGCTATGACCACTGCTCCGTTGACAAGCACCAACCACGAGTACTCAGGTCGAACGATCTCACCCAGCAGCGTGCCCAGCAGAACGGCAACCACCGTCATGAATGCCTCGATGCTGCTGCAGGCGATCACCCCCGTGGCAGTTCGCACTTCAGAATTGGATGGCAGGGACCTGGACCTGGCGGCTGAGGCAAGCGCCCGCTTCCACTGCGCCCTGCCGACATCGTCGAGTGGTGGACGCGGCGCTCGGGTCAGGCGATGGAGGATGACGAGTAGCCCGAGGGCGGCTAGGAAGGTCAGCAGCTCCCACGGCGTCCGGAGGGTCTCAGAGGTGTCCCGGGGCGTGAACCACGCCAGGAGCGGAATGCCAAGGACGGCCACCGCACAGGCAGGCAGTGTGCGAACGACGGTCTGACGGGCTCTGGGAACCAAGGCGTCATCCTGTTGCGGAGTGTCGTCCGCTGCAACATTGGCATGTTGCTCCATCCTTCCAAACTACGGCCGGCGCACGTGGAAGTCTTGGCGCACATCAAGGGGTAGAAACCACCACAGAACTGCGTCCGGCAGCAACCCCAACTGCACCGGTGTATGCACAGCAACCGGCCAAGGCTGCAGTGGTGCTTGGCTTCGCGTTACGGGTCACGCCCCAGACGCTCGTCGAGTCTCTCCATGCGCTCTTGGTACTCCCGGTCGTACCCTGTGAAACCTCGCCAGTTGACCAGCGCAATTTGCCAGGAGACCAGGACGGCTCAGCGCCGTAGTCCAGTAGTCGCCCTCGACGATCACGACGACCACCATGGCCCGGAACCAGAGGACACACACGATCACGAAGCAGCCGCTAATCGCAGCCCTTCCAGTAGCCACTGTGCTCGCACCGGGCCATATGTGAAGCGCCCCTTCACCGACGAACGCGTGTAGATGTCAGAGGGCTTGGCGCCGTGAGCACTGGCTGGGCTCGGCGGACGGATGCGTTCCCGAGAGCTGGCTCCCGGTCATTCCCCCGGGCACTGGCGTTGCGCGGAGGCCTGGTAGTCGGGGACCGGCCGGGCCTGGGCCTCCTGGAGTGTCTCGGCCACGCCGTTGCGTTCGATGTCCTCGATGAGCCAGTCCATCTCATCGATCTCCCGCCGCTGGGCCTCGCTGATCTCCACCGCCAGTTCGCACACCCGCACATCGGCCAGTTCGGCACGTTCGGACCGGGTGATGGCCAAGGAGTGGTGCGGGATCATCGAACTCATGTACGCGGTGTCCTGCACCGTGGTCTGGCTGCGGTCCAGGAACGCTCCCCCACCCAGCAGCAGGAGGCTGGCCACCACCACGGCCACGTTGGCCCTGGTGTTCTTGTACATGTTCAGCATCCAAGCGAGCATGATCAGGCCCATGGTCCCGCCCATGGCCAGCGTCATGAACAGCCGGTTCTCGCTCCAGCGCACATGACTCCACTCCCAGGAGCCGATGAACATGACCGCGTACATCACCACCATCGCGGTCAGGATCATCGCCCCGAAGCGCCAGTACATCTTCATGCCCCCGTGGGACTGGTGCCCGCTCTGCTGATCGCCGCCGTGCTGGTTCTGGTCCTGCTGGTGCTCGTGGTTCTGATCGTTTCTGGTGCTGGGCACGGAACTCCTCCGTTCTGCCGGTGCTGGGCTCGGCGCGGCAGCGTGGCACCGCCGGCCATGGTCTACAACCGACAGTAGTCCGCCGGTTGCTCCGGCTGGGTGGGAGGCGATGAAGATTCAGCGAAGATCTACGGTCCCGCACCCAGTGAGCCCAAGGCAGGCGTGCGCCTGGCCTGTCATGGGCCGGGCTGGTCTTCCCGTATGCGGGCGATGTCCTGTGCGGTGTAGGTCGTCGCGATCTGCGCGTCGTTGCCCCCGCCCAGGACATTGCGGAATTTCAGGCCCCGCAACCGTGCCCCGGGCACGGGGCGGTAGGTGGTGCGCCCGTCGGAGACCGGCCGGATCCCTGCCCCGTAGCGCACGGTGATCGCGTGCAGCCACACGTCATCGGCCATCGGGGCGCACTCGGTGAACCCGGTCCCGGCCTCTCGCAGGGCATCGAGCACCCGTGGTGGGTAGAGCACCCCGGAGACACCAGTGGGGAAGGTGGCGAATGAGGCTTCCGGGGTCGCCCCGGGGGTCCACTGGGCGTAGGGCAGGATCGCTCCGTCGGCCAGGGCCATCCGGTGGGCGCGGTAGGTGATCACCTCCTCCGGGTGTCCCTCGTGGGCCTCGAGCAGGTCTGCGAGCCAGGTCTTGCCGTAGAGCACGTCGTCGTCGGCGATCACCAGCGGCACCTGGTGGTGTTCGACCGAGCAGACGTAGGGGTAGTACTTCTTGTGCGGGCCCCAGTCCCGGGTGAGCCGCATCTCCAGGCCGCGCCGGACCAGTGCCGCCAGCGGTTCGGGTGGGTCGGCGACGGTCTGTGCGTCTTCCAGCCACAGGATCAACCGTTCCGGACGCACGGACCCGCGCGCCATGGCCTCCACGACCCAGTGCACGGTGCGGATCCGGCCCCCGTAGGAGGTCAGGCTCACGACCACCGGGGCCTCCCCGGTCACCGGTCCGGTGGCGAAGCGGCTGCGGCAGGCACAGTAGAGCACGCCAGGGCCGGCCACGGCCGCCTGCACCCACCCCCGCACGAGTTGCCGCACCCAGACCCACCGCACCAGGTGACGCAACCTACGGCCCAGAGCTCGCACCGGCACACGCGGCGACACCCTACGCACAGACACTCCCCCACCCGACAACAAGATCCGCCCAGCCTAGCCAGGACTGCTCACCGAGCTTTCCCGATTCCCCGGCCCGCTCCTTGCCCCGTTGGCGCGAATGCATTCGTGGACACCCGAATGGCTGACCCCGGCCGGGACCGAAACCGTTCCGAGACCAGAACTGTCCACTGCCGTGGCGCATGCACCGTTCACCGGACAGGCCCCGGTCATTCATCTGTGAAGCGCCAGAGGCACTCCCACTGTCTCTTGCAACGTTTCTGCGACGAGTCCTACGTGGACGGAGGCGGGCAACGCCCGACCGAGTCATGGGACCGGCAGTCAGACGGCCGGCACGACGCTGATCCCGCCCTCCCGGAACGTATCGACGAACAGTGCGTGGTCGCGCCGGACCGTGGCAGCGTAGTCCTCGGCGAAGTCGACGAGGTCCTCGACGAACTCCTCCTCGCAGCCGTCCAGCACGTCCGTGATCGCGATCTCCGTCCGGAACGGCACGAGGTCGTGGTCGCCGTCCTCGTCCGTGGAGCAGTGGATCTTGGCCGTGGCCTGCCCGAGGTCCCGCAGGACGGGGGCGATCTGGTCGGGCTCGGTGTGGTCTCCCCACTCCAGGTCGAGCGTGTAGGGGGAGAGTTCGGAGACGACGAAGGCCTTGCCGTCCAGAGTGGTGTGGCCCAGGAGCGGGTCGGTGTGGGTCTGCAGCGACCGCTGGCTCACCACGGCGCGGTGGCCGTCGTCGGTGAAGAAGTCCCGCACCCGCTCGTCCGTCACGATCCGGCTGGGGGCGGCCGTCTTGGCCTGCTTCATGGTGAGCACGATGTCGTTCTCCTGGGCCTCGTCGAAGCCCTCGATGAGGAGGTTGTAGGCCGGCAGTCCCGCGCTGCCGATCCCGAAGCCCTTCTTCCCCACGATGGCCTTGACCTTGTAGAACACCCGGCGCCGGGCCCGATCGCCTTCCGGGACGGTGCCCAGGTAGTCCTCGAACGCCGCCTCGACCCTCCGGTGCTCCGCCGCGTCCAGGTGCCGGGTGGAGCCGTCCTCGGCGAAGTGCCGCTCGTAGGCGTCGATGACGGTCATCGACTCGAGGAACCGGGTCCGGCGGGCGGTCCGTGCGGCGTGCAGCACACCGAGGACGGCGCCCTCGGCGTTGTCCAGGTGGAAGGCGAAGTCCGCCTTCCCGTCCGCCACGTAGTCGTGGACCCGGTCGAGATAGGCCCGGAGGTAGGTCCGCACGAGGTCGCGGGCGACCTCGGACGGCAGCGCCTTCTGCCAGCACAGCAAGGACAGCGACGCCACGAAGCGGCGCAGGTCCCAGGAGAAATGCCCCACATAGGCCTCATCGAAATCGTTGACGTCGAAGGTCAACCGCCCCTCGCTGCTCATGTAGGTGCCGAAGTTCTCCGCATGCAGGTCCCCCTGGATCCAGACCCGGCTCGTGCGCTCGTCCGCCCAGGCATCCTCCAGTTCCCCCATGTCGGCGTAGAACAGTGCCGCGCTGCCGCGGTAGAACGCGTACGGGTCCGCCGCCATCTTCCGGAACCGCGTCCGGAACGCGAGCGGGTTCGCGTGCATGAGGTCCTCCAAGGCCTCGACGAGGGTGTCCACGATGTGCTGCTGGCGTTCTTGGGGATCAACCATGCTCCCAACCTAATGACGCCGGCTGGGAACCGAGAAGGAACGCGCACCGGATTCGGGCTCAGCCCGGATGGAATCCAAGGGCCCCACCAAGGATCCGCCCCGTCGGGAAAGACGGCGGTGTTGGGTCCGGCGCAGTCGAGTCGGACACCGGGATCGGTGGGCTCGGGCGGGGCCCATTCGTTGCCGGAGGCGATGATCCGCGCGTTCTCGCACTCATGGGTCGACCAGGGCAGATCTGTGACATCGGGATGGCGTGCCCCAGGGCCTGAGAGCGAGAAGGACAACGCGTGCAGCGACCCGCACCTTGTGGAGCATGTTCTCACTGACATTGAGCCTGTGAGGCCTGTTGCAGAGATCCGGGAACACGCCTGCGCGCCGTCGAGCTGACATGCCGCCGGCAACCTTGAGCTCACATGGGCAATATCGACGTCCGACGACGTCGGAAGCGCCCAGGTGCGGTGTGCGCTCAGCCAGGATCCACGGACGTTGACTCAGTGGATCCGGGCTGAGCGGGAGCAGAGCGAGCCACGGCTCCATGCCAACTTGCGGTGCTGGCAGGCCGTGCGTCGCTGGCCCCGGTGTTGGCGGTCCCCCGGTCCGGGGCCGTAGCGTGGGCGGATGAGCACGAGAAGCAGAGCAGGATCGTGGGTTTTCCTCGCAGCGGTGGCCGTGGCCGTGGCCAGCGCCGTGTGGCTGGGGCTGATGCAGCGCTGGGACGGGATGCTGCGCTTCGCGGCGGTGACGGTGGTGCTGCTGCTGACCCGGAGGGCGAAGGTGCCGACCGGCTTCGTGGCGGCCTTCGCGGTGCTGGTGCTGTTGGCGATGTGGGGGTCCGTGCAACACTGGTACGCGCAGATCCCGCACTTCGACACGGTCGTCCACGTCCTGACTCCGGGCAGCCTGGCGGCGGTGTCCTACTTCCTGCTGGTGGACGCCGGACTGATGCCCGATGCCCGTCGGACGGGGCGCGCGGTCCGGGGTTGGGCACCGGTGCTGTGGGTGACCCTGGTCGGTTCGGCCGCTGCAGTGCTGTGGGAGTACTACGAGTGGGTGGTCGAGCAGATCAGCCCGCAGGGCATGCTGGTGGGCTACACGGACACCGTCGTGGACCTGTTCGCCGGAATGTGCGGCTCCCTGGTCGCCGGCCTCCTCGTGCTCCGCTGGGCGCGCAGGCACGCCGACAGTTGAACCACCCACGGCCGGTCGTGAGGCGATCGGGTCCCGCGGTCCCTCGGCGGATCTGCCCGCCGGCCCGGCCCTGGGCGGCCATGACGTAGTTCTCTCCCTCGAAGTCCGCGTACAGCTCGTCCTCCAGATCGATCCTGAGCGGTTCCTCGACCCCGACCGCCGAAAAGCTCTCTCGCATCATGCCGGTGATCTCCACGGACTCGCCTTCGGTCACCGCCAGGATCTTCTGCTCCTCGACAATGAGCAGGGGATCCGCCGGACCGGCGATGGCGAACGTCTCCGGGGACAGCGTCCGGCTCTCACTCTCTCGAGATCGTCACCTGCTGCACGAGGCAGGTCTCAGCCTCGTTGATGAACTCCTGGTTGTACTGGCCCTCCTGGAGGACCTTGTTCTCTTCCGTAGGGGTGTCTTCGGCGTAGAGGGCGGAGTTTTTCACGAGCTCACCATCGGCCGGGACCGAGTCGCCCTGGTTGCAGCGGGCCAGACCCAGTGCGTTCACAGCAGCCGGCGTCGCGTTCAGCAAGCGAGTGGGGCCTCGGTTGCGGATCCTCCTTCGTGCGCCTCCGGTGGTGCGGGGGAAACACCGGGTGGCCTGCGCGGCTGCCGGCGTCGGGATCCTCACGCCAGAGAGGACGGTGCGGCCACGGCAAGGCCGGCACCGCATCATGCGTTCCCGCCCGGAAACCTTTGACCTGACCCGGACCGCCCGAGCGGACGGGTGACTTTCGAGCCCTCCCCTTGCCGCGAGGTGAGTCGGCGCCTCTAGGGTGGGGCATGGCGACGGGCGAGGCAGCCCGCAACGATCCGAGGAGCAGTGCAGCGATGACCGACGTGACATCCTTCGACGGGACCCGGCTGGCGTTGAACACCTGGGGGCCCGCCGACGCCCCGATCGTCGTGCTGGTGCACGGCCTCGGGCTCTCCAGTGACTCGTGGGGGAAGGTCCCGGACCTGCTCGCCGCGGAGCATCGCGTGGTGGCCTACGACCTGCGCGGGCACGCCCAGAGTGGTGACGCCCGCAGCGGCGACTACTCCATGGAAGCCCATGCGAAGGACCTCGACGCGGTGCTGCGTGCTGTGGTCCCCGACGGTTCGGCCGCCGTGGTGGTGGGCAACAGCTTGGGCGGGGGCATCGTCGTCGCCCGCGCCCACCACTGCGGCAACGACCGTGTGGCCGGGGCCGTGTTCGCCGGCTCCGGCGGGTCCACCGTCACCTTCCCCGGCTTTCCGGCGCGCGGGTTGCCGGCACCGGTGCAGGCCGGCCTGCGCCTGGGTTGGATGAAGGTGCTGCGCACCGTCGTGCTGGTCGGCAAGCGGATCCGTTCTCTGGAGGTCCTCTCCGACCGGCTCATCCGCCAATTCGCCTTCACCTCCGATGCCCCGCGCGAACTCGTCGCCAGGGTGCGGGAGGACTTCCTCAACAGCCGGCCCCGTGCGCTGGCCCGCACCACGATGGCCAGCATCAGCCATGACGGCAGTCGGATGGCCCCGGCCCTGACGGTGCCCACCCTGGTCATCCACGGCAGTGCGGACCCCGAAGTGTCCGAGGAAGAACTGCGCAAGCTGATGGGGGCGCTGCCCGACGGAAAACTTCTCAGCCTTCCCGAGGAGGGCCACATGCTGCCCTTGACTCGACCCGAGCTTGTCGCCGAGCAGGTGGCAGGCTGGGTCGCCCACGTCCTCCGCGCGGAAGACCCAGGCGGCGGATGAGGCGCCAGACAGGCGGGCAGGCCGCCAGTGGGGTCAGCCTCCGCCGCGCCTGAGTGTTTCCTCGGCACGTCCGGCGTCGTCACACCTGAGACCATCACGGCCCGGTCACGTTCCCGGCCGGGTCCGGTCCGCTGGCGTTTCAACTGGTGAAACAGACCACTCAGGGTGCTTGCGGTCAGCCGGTCCACCGCAGGTTCGCGGCGCACCGGGCCCGCCACAGCAACTTCTCCAGGAGGCACCGGATGACGACCCGTGATCGACGCCCCACCGCCCGCACCGCCGCCGCAGCCCTGGTCGCCGTCGCCGGCCTGAGCCTGGCCGGCTGCGGCACCGACGTCGAGGACGTCACCGAGGGCGAGGTCCGGGAGTCCTCACCGGCCCCGGAGAACAACCCCACGGCCGGAGACACCTTCATCGGCAACTACGACCAGGGCTTCTACGACGACCGGGAGACCTACGTCCGCCGGGCAGTCACCCTCTCGGCAGAGGTCGGCCAGGTCATCGACGACGACGCCTTCATGCTCGCCGGCACCGCGGAATCCACCGTGGACCCGCTGCTGGTGCTCTACGCCATGGACCAGGTCGACATCGCGGAGGGCCAGGTCGTGGAGGTCACCGGCACCGTCCAGCAGGCTTTCGACCCGCCCACCATCGAGGACGAGAAGCAGAAGGACCTCGAGGACGAGCTCGACGCCGACTACGACCAGCAGCCCTATGTCGAGGCCCCGACGTCCAACTGATGCCGGAGGAGTAGAACCCCGATCGAATTGATGGTGCGACACCCCGTAGCGCAGAGCCGCCCCTGTCCGCACATGGACAGAGACGGCTCTGCGCTTCCAAGCGCTCATGCGGGACCGCCCGGGGCCGGGCGACCCGGCCGCCCCGATTCTCACTCCTGCTCGAGGATTTCCCCGCTGGTGGCCATGATGTAGGGCTCGCCCACGTAGTCGGCGTAGAGCTCGTCCTCCAGGTCGATCCCGAGTTCCTCCTCGGTGGCGGCGATGTCGAAGTCCTGGGCGACGGTGCCGGTCACCTCCACCACCTGCCCGTCGTCGAGGGGCGGGATCTCCTGCTCCTCGACGATCAGCAGGGGATCCACCGCGGTCCCGGCGGCACCGGCGATCACGAACGTGTCGGTCGACAGCGTCTCGGTCACCTCCGCGGAGACGGTGACCTCCTGGCCGGCGTAGGTCTCGCTCTCGTCGTAGAAGGCCTGGTCGTAGGGGCCGACGTAGCCCGTGCTCAGTTCGGCCTCACCGTCCTGCGGGGCCGGGGAGGACTCCAGGACCTCACCCTCGGAGATGTCCTCGACATCGGTGCCTTCCTCGGGGCCCTCGG
This sequence comes from Kocuria rhizosphaericola, assembly GCF_044462205.1. Lineage (NCBI taxonomy): Bacteria > Bacillati > Actinomycetota > Actinomycetes > Micrococcales > Micrococcaceae > Kocuria > Kocuria rhizosphaericola. Next base: position 67,231 of record NZ_JBISWK010000163.1, read on the forward strand.
TGTTGCACCCGGCCAGTCCGAGGCCGGCCACGGCGACGATTCCTGCGGCCATCGCCCGCGTGCTGCGTCGATCTCGTGTCCTCATGATGTGCCTCCTGAGTTGCGATCGTTTTCACCGAGGTGCTGATCGATCAGCGCCCCGGCCTGATGCCCATCGACCCTAAGGGAGCTGATCATCCTGATGCAAGGAACATCCCACCCTTCTGCGCGTCTTCCGACCGCACCGTGAGGGAATCGTTATGTCTCTCCAGGCGAGGCTGGGCCCGCGAAAGCCACCGTTCTTGCCGGCAACTGATCGCACTGGGGCGGATCTCCCCGGTCGCTTCGATCCCACCGGGGCGTGCCGCATGCGGGCCGTTCCTCCCGTGAGAGGTCGTGGGCAATAGAGCCGACGCGACCTGTGCAGGCCAGTTACTGACGACAGGGCATCGGTGACGTGGCGGGTGTCGAGGAGCCGGGTGACGGTGAAGACGGCGATGTCACCGGCGGCCGCACAACAATCGAGATCGTTGTGGCCGAAGGAGCCCACAGACCTCAGTCCACGTCCGGGCTCGCGGGGTGAGCGTTCTGTGGAGCACAGCCCGGCTACGGGGCCGCCCAAGCCGATGTGTCGAGCCCTACCGGAGTGGGCTCCACCGCGTGATCGGCGTGGAACAGGTCCTCGCCGATCCCGGGCCGGTTTCGAGGCAGCCCCGGGCGGGTCACTCCTCGGGCAAGGCCTGGACGTTCTCGGCGACCACGCCGAGGTCGAGCTCGCGTTCGACGAGGTAGTTGTTCTCGTCCTGGTCGAAGTCGAAGCCGCCCCAGGCCGCGGTGTCCGTGAGCACGATCTGTCGCACGGTACCGGTGACCTCCACACGGTCCCCGTCCTCGAGGCCGGCGGCGGCGGCATCGAAGCCCACCACGGGGGTGTCCTCATCACCGACCGTGAAGAGGTTGGGGCCGTGGACCTCGGTGACCTCGTTCTCGAAGGTCACCGTTTCGTTCAGCATGGCTGCGGCGGTCTCTGTGCCTTCGTCCTGGGCTTCCTGCACCGGAGTTTCTTCGGCGCATCCCACCATCAGTACGGAGGCGAAGGCGGCGGCGACCGGCCACGTTGCCAGTTTCTGTCCTCGGGTCCGCATCAAGTGCTCCTTCAGTCGATTCGTTCCATGGCTTCGCGACGTCGTCGCGGTTTTTGGTTTCCGCACGCACCAGGACCGTTGCCGGGCCGGGTCAGCGTCGTGGTCGGGGGCCAGTCGGCCTGCCGGGATCAGCTGCCGACGCCGGTGACCGTTCCGTCCTCGGCGTTGATCCCGACGTCGAGCACCTCGCCGGTGCCGGTCTCGTTGATCTGCACGACCCAGGTCAGCAGGCCGTTGATCTCTCCGAGGTCCCCGGCGCGGGCCAGCGTGCCGTCGACCTCGCCGAAGGCGGTCTCCACGGCCTCGGTGAGGGTGACGGTGGCCCGGTCCAGTTCGGCGACCTTGTCGTCGGTCAGGGCGATCTCCTCGCCCTGCTCGAGGACTTCCTCACCGTCGGCCGAGACGGTGATCTCGTGGCGGGTCTGCCCGGAGGCCACACCCACGATCCAGCTCTCACCCTCGGCCTCACGGTCCAGTTGCACGGCCCGGCCGTCCTCCACCGCACCTTCGGCGGTGGCGATGGCGGTGGCCGCACCGGCGGCACCGGCCACCGGATCGGCATCGGGTGATGCGGACTCGGTGGCCGTAGCGGAGTCGGTGGCCGCAGAGGTCGCTGTGGAAGTGGCGGACATGCCCTCATCGGGCGTACTCGTTCCGGTGGCCGTGGCGGTGGCGACAGGGCCCACGACCTCGGCCGTGGTGTCCTCCTCACCGCATCCGGTCAGGGCCAGAGCAGACACGGCCAGGACGGTCAGGACGGGACGTCGATAATCAGTAAGCTTCATCTTCCCCATGCTTGCCCATGTCAGCGAGCATTTCAAGGCATCGTCCTGCATCTCGGGGCGCGGTCGTCCGCGACCTCGACCTGCCATACGTCAAATTGCTGGGCAGTGCCTGTCAGTCTCCGGAACCGGATCCACAGCGGTTCCCCACCCCGGCGCAACCGGCTACGGTCGAATCCGTGAGTGGGCACCGGGTGCACCGGCTCGGACCCGGGTGCCGCGCCCATGACCGCCGTGTCCGGACGAAGGAGCGAGACCATGATGCATGTGCCATCGATGCTCACCAGCTACCCGAAGGACCTCGGGGAGGTGGACGAGGTGAAGCTGGCGGCTTGTATCGCCGCCTGCTTCGAGTGCGCCCAGACCTGCACGGCCTGCGCGGACGCGTGCCTGTCCGAGGACGCGGTGGCAGAGCTGACCCAGTGTGTGCGCATCAACCTGGACTGTGCGGATCTGTGCGCGGCCACCGGCAACGTGCTCTCCCGGCACACCGGCTACGACGTCAACATCAACCTGGCCGCGCTGCGGGCCTGCTGGATGGTGGCCAAGGCCTGCGCCGATGAGTGCGGAACCCACGCGGACCGGCACGAGCACTGCCGCATCTGCGCCGAGGCCTGCCGCCGGTGCGAAGTCGCCTGCATGGACCTGATCACCGCCCTGGGCTGATCACGGAGGCGGCCAGCACCGCCTCCCGGGGAACCGGCCCATGATGCGGTCCGTGTCCCCGCCGGCCCAGCAGCAGATCACCCGGGGCGGGGGGCAGCCCCTCGGCCAGCACCCAGTGCACCGCTTCGACGATGAGAAGGACCACCATGAACACCACCCACCACCGTCATCGCGTGCGGAAGCTGGCCGGCGCCCTGGCCCTGGCCACCACCGCCGCGGTGAGCACCGGCTGCGGCACCAGCAACACCGCGGAACCCGCCCCCGAGACCGAGTCCAGCCCGGCCCAGCCGGAACAGACCCCGGGTGAGCAGCCCACCGCCGCCTACACCGGGCCCTACGACGAGGAGTTCCGCACCGATGTGTCCTCCTACGCCGGGCAGCAGGTGAGCCTCACCGGGGAGGTCGCCGACCTGGTGCCCTCCCGCTCCGCCCTGGTCCTCACCGACCCCGAGAACCCGGACCTGGATCCGCTGCTGGTCAGCGCCCAGTACGCCTTCCCCGACGCGGAACAGGGCGCGGTCGTGGAGGTCACCGGCACCCTGGAGGCGAACTTCCAAGCACGGGTCGACCAGGACGACGTCGACAACGAGGCCGGGTTCTACGACCGCCACATCGGCCAGCCCTACCTGGACGAGGCCGCCCTCGAAGCCCGGTAGGCAGTCCGGCGCGGGTGGTGACCGGGCCGGGTCAGGCCCGGCGCAGTTCGACCGTCAGCAGCTGGGGCGGGGCGTTGATCCGCACGGGCAGCAGGCTGAACCCGATCCCGCAGGTCACATACATCTCGTTGCCCTCGGCACCGTAGCCGGGAGGGGCGAAGCCGTCGACCACGAGTTCCTCCTCCTCGGTCAGCCCCAGATAGGACCACTGCGACAGCAGGGGCAGGGCGATCTGCCCGCAGTGGGTGTGCCCGGCCACCGACAGCGGAGCAGTCCCGGGAGCCAGTTCGGGGAACGTGGTGGGATTGTGCATCATCACCAGCCGGGGGGCGGCCTCGGGCACGTCGTCGAAGGCCTCCTGAGGCGCGGCTTCTCCGACCGAGGACGGCCCCACCCCGACCAGGAACAACCCCGGCCCGGGTCCGCCCCCGGGAGCCGGCACGACGACCGCCTCGTTGGCCAGCACCTCGATGCCCCGGTCCTCGAAGGCCGTGGTGAGCTCCTCGACGGCCCCGACGGCGTAGTCGTGGTTGCCCATGGTCGCGTACACCGGGATCCCGGCTGCGGTCAGGGGCTCCAGCAACCGGGTCACATCATCCACCCGTTCCTGGATGCTGGCCTCGCTCTGGTAGAGGAAGTCCCCGGGCAGCAGCACCGCCGCCGGTTGCGCGGCCACGGTGGTCTCCACCACGCGCTCGATCATTCCGGTGTTGTCCCACCACATCCCGACCTGCAGGTCGGAGAACACCATCACCTGGGCCCCGGCCCACTCCGGGCCCAGCCCCGGGATGCGGGCCTGGATGCGTTCCTGGTCGAGGATCAGCCGCGGCTCGATCGCCACTCCGTAGCCGACCACGAGCAGGCCCAGGGCGACCACGACCGCCACCAGGCCCGTGAGGACGCGGCGAAGACGCCGGTGCCGGTGTCCCCGGCGGCCGGGAACCGCCTCGTCGTCCCGGGCAGCTGGGTGGGCCATCGGAGTCCTCTCGTGGGTCACCAGGGCGGCACAGGACGGCTCGGCGGCCGGTGAGCGGGGCTGCCGGTTCCGTCCCTCCTGGGCCTCCACCCTAACGGTCCCCACCGTGCCACCAGCGGTTCCTGTGCTCCTTCTTCGGGGGGACGGACGAACCGGCCGCGGCATGACGTGCGGCGAGAGGTGCTCCCACCGGACCGGCCCCCCACGTGCGGGACAGCATCGGCGGCTAGTGTGGCAGGACACAGTTCGATGACACGCCACCGCCACCGCCACCGGAGCACCGAGGAGCACGCCGATGACCCACCGCACCCAGACCCTTGCCGTGGCCGGCCTGACCGGGGCGCTGCTGCTGACCGGCTGCCAGGACGAGACCCGGCTGACCCAGCTGGACCAGTCCGGGGTCTCCA
>NZ_JBISWK010000164.1:0-36278 GCF_044462205.1 Kocuria rhizosphaericola
CGTGCTGGCCCAGGCGCTCGTCAAGGAGGGCCTGCGCAACGTGGCCGCCGGCGCCGACCCGCTGAGCCTCAAGCGCGGCATCGAGAAGGCCGTCGCCGCGGTCACCGAGGAGCTGCTGGCCTCCGCCAAGGAGGTCGAGACCGAGGAGCAGATCGCCGCCACGGCGTCGATCTCCGCCGGCGACCCCGAGATCGGCCGCCTCATCGCCCAGGCGATGGAGAAGGTCGGCAAGGAGGGCGTGATCACGGTCGAGGAGTCCAACACCTTCGGGCTGGACCTCGAGCTGACCGAGGGCATGCGCTTCGACAAGGGCTACCTCTCCGGGTACTTCGTCACCGACGCCGACCGCCAGGAGGCCGTCCTCGAGGATCCGTACATCCTCGTGGTCAACTCCAAGATCTCCGCGGTCAAGGACCTGGTCCCCGTTCTCGAGAAGGTCATGCAGGCCGGCAAGCCGCTGCTGATCATCTCCGAGGACGTCGAGGGCGAGGCCCTGGCGCTGCTGGTGCTCAACAAGATGCGCGGCTCCATCAAGTCCGTGGCCGTCAAGGCCCCCGGCTTCGGCGACCGCCGCAAGGCGCAGCTGGCCGACATCGCCATCCTCACCGGTGGCCAGGTCATCACCGAGGAGGTCGGGCTCTCCCTCGAGACCGCCACCGTGGACCTGCTGGGCCAGGCCCGCAAGGTGGTCGTGACGAAGGACGAGACCACCATCGTCGACGGCGCCGGCACCGCCGAGGAGATCGAGGGCCGCGTGGCCCAGATCCGCGCCGAGATCAACAACTCGGACTCGGACTACGACCGCGAGAAGCTGCAGGAGCGCCTGGCCAAGCTGGCCGGCGGCGTGGCCGTCCTCAAGGCGGGTGCCGCCACGGAGGTCGAGCTCAAGGAGCGCAAGCACCGCATCGAGGACGCCGTGCGCAACGCGAAGGCTGCCGTGGAGGAGGGCATCGTCGCCGGCGGCGGCGTGGCCCTGATCCAGGCCGGCCAGAAGGCGTTCGACAAGCTGCAGCTCACCGGCGACGAGGCCACCGGCGCGAACATCGTCAAGGTCGCCATCGACGCCCCGCTCAAGCAGATCGCCATCAACTCCGGTCTCGAGGCCGGCGTGGTCGTGGACAAGGTCCGCGGCCTGCCCCAGGGCCACGGCCTCAACGCCGCCACCGGCGAGTACGAGGACCTGATGGCCGCGGGCATCAACGACCCGGTCAAGGTCACCCGGTCCGCGCTGCAGAACGCGGCGTCCATCGCCGGGCTGTTCCTCACCACCGAGGCCGTCGTGGCCGACAAGCCGGAGCCCGCGGGCGCCGGCGCCGGTGCCGACGACGGCATGGGCGGCATGGGCGGCATGATGTGATCGACGGCTGAACCGTCGAGCGTGCCCAGCACGCATCCGGCACGGGCCGGGCGCCTCACGGAGGTGCCCGGCCCGTCGTCGTCCCCGCAGCCGGTGCCGCGGGGCCGGAAGTGGTGTTCAATCGTAAGCACCAGCTGCCGGAGGAGGAGCCGTGGGCGTCGTCGTGTGGGACGCGGTCCCCGTCCAGGTCGCGCTCGTGCTGATCGCCTTCGGACTCACGTCGCTGGTGGGCCTCGAACGGCGGCTTCGGCGCAAGAGCGCCGGACTGCGCACGCACGCCCTGGTCGGCACCGGCTCGGCGGTGTTCACCCTCGTGTCCGCCTACGGCTTCGGCGCCCTGCCCGGCATCGACTCCGGTCCCGACCCCTCCCGCGTGGCGGCCCAGATCATCACGGGCATCGGCTTCCTGGGCGCGGGCGTGATCTTCACGAACCGGGACGTGGTGCACGGCCTGACCACGGCCGCGAGCATCTGGCTCTCCGCCGCCATCGGCATGGCCTGCGGGGCCGGGCTCGTGCCGCTCGCCGTCGTCGCCACGGGCCTGCACTTCGTCTCCGCGCTCCTGCTGACCCCGCTCTCCCGCCGCCTGCCCGGGATGGTGGCCCCGCAGGGCCTCCGGCTGCGCTACGCGGACGGGCACGGAGTGCTGCGGGAGGTCCTCACCGTCGTCGACGAGCTGCAGCTGAGCGCCTCCGTGGTCTCGAGCCGGACGGTCGAGGCCCCCGGGGGCGCGGAGGTGGAGCTGCTCCTGCGGCTCGACGGCAAGACGGACCTGCGCACCGCGGCCGTCCAGCTGTCGAAGGTGGCCGGGGTGCACGACGTCGCCCAGCAGCAGCTCGAGCCGGAGCCCGGCGACTGAGCCCGTGGTTCGCAGGAGCCGTGGCGTACCGGGTCCGGGCGCCGTGAAAAGATGGTGCCATGACGATCACTGCTGCCGCCGACGGCTCCGCGCTGGGCAATCCCGGACCCGCGGGATGGGCCTGGTACATCGACGACAACACCTGGCGGGCGGGCGGATGGCCGCACGGCACCAACAACATGGGCGAGCTCAAGGCCGTCCTCGACCTGCTCGAGGCCACGGCCCACCGCCCCGACGAGCCCCTGCGGGTGCTGTGCGACAGCCAGTACGTCATCAACTCGATCACGAAGTGGATGCCCGGCTGGAAGAAGAAGGGCTGGAAGAAGAAGGACGGCAAGCCCGTCCTCAACGTGGAGCTCATGAAGGCCCTGGACGCCGCGATGGCGGGCCGGGACGTGCACTTCGAGTGGGTCAAGGGCCACGCCGGCCACGAGCTCAACGAGGCCGCCGACCTCCGCGCCCGCGCGGTGGCCACCGCGTTCCAGACCGGGCGCCCCGCGCCCGAGGGACCCGGCTTCGACGGCGCCTCCCGGCACCCCGGCGGGGAGAGTCCCCGGACCCCGGCCCCGCGGCCGGTGGAGGCCCCGGAGCCCGACGCGTTCGAGGACCGCCACGACCCGGACCTGCTGAGCGAGCTGCTCGCCCACGAGGAGGAGCTGGCCCGCGGGCGGACGGCGGGGGAGACCGTCCAGGCCCTCGAGCAGGACCTGCTGCGCCCGGAGGTCAGGGCGGACCCGGGCCGGCTGGGCCAGCTGCTGCACGAGGCCTTCACCGAGGTCGGGGCCTCCGGGTCGTGGTGGTCCCGGGAGGACGTCCTCGACCGGCTGCCCCGGGAACCGGGCCTCGGCACGGCGGACGTGCACGTGCTCGAGGCCGTCGAGCTCGGCTCCGCGGCCGTGCACCTCGTCTACCGGCTCACGGCCGGGGACCGCACGAGCCTGCGCAGCTCCCTGTGGGTCCGGGAGGACTCCCGCAACGAGCTGGGCCCCTGGCAGCTGCGCTTCCACCAGGGCACCTATGAGTCCTGACGGGCCCGCCTACACCTCGGGGGCGTCGTCGACGGGCTCGATGCCCGGTATGCGCACGGTCATCGTCGCCCCGCCGCCGGGGGTCTCGGTGAGGCGCACGGTGCCGTCGTGCTGCTGGACGATCGCGGCCACGATCGACAGCCCCAGCCCCGTGCCGCCGGTCTCCCGCGTGCGGGAGGAGTCGGCCCGGTAGAAGCGCTCGAAGACGCGCTCCGCGTCCTCGCCCTGGATGCCCGGGCCGTGGTCGCGCACCTGCAGGACGGCGTTGAAGGACTCGTCCACCGAGCGCTCCACGCCCACCGCGATCTCGATCGGGGTGCCCTCCGGCGTGTAGCGCAGGGCGTTGGTCACCAGGTTCGCCACGACCTGGCGGAGCCGGAACTCGTCGCCGTGCACCCACGCCGAGACCGGCGCCCCGCCCCGCAGACCCTGGACCTCGATCCGCCGGTCGGGGGCGGAGACCCGGGCGTCCCCGGCCGCGTCGAACGCGAGGTGCAGCAGGTCCACGTCGACGTTCTCCGCGGGCCTCCGCTCGTCGAGGCGCGCGAGCATCAGCAGGTCCTCCACGAGCTGCGTCATCCGCTTGGCCTCCGACTCGATCCGGGACATCGCGCCGGCCACGTCCTCGGGGTCCTGCAGGGCGCCGTGCCGGTAGAGCTCCGAGTAGCCCCGGATGGTCACCAGGGGAGTGCGCAGCTCGTGGGAGGCGTCGGCCACGAACCGCCGCAGTTTGGCCTCGGACCGGGTGCGGGCGTCGAAGGCGTCCTCGATGTGGCCGAGCATCGCGTTGAGGGACGCCGAGAGCTGGCCGATCTCCGTCTGCCGGTTGTAGCCCTCCATGCGCTGGGAGAGGTCGCCCTCCGCGATGCGGGCGGCGGTCTGCTCCACCCGGTGCAGGGGCGCGAAGGCGCGGGTGACCAGGATCCAGCCGACGGCCATGGCCGCGAACAGGGTCGCCACGCCGAAGCTCAGCGTCAGGAGGGTCACCGCGCTGAGCATGGCGTTCATGTCGTCGAGCGGCTCGGCGACCGCCACCACGAGGTTCAGCCGCTCCGTCTCCGCGGCGACCACCCGCCACCGGCGGTCCGGGGCGTCCACGGAGCCCACGGTCGTCGGCTCGAAGGGGTTCTCCCGCACGTGCTCGAGGTCGATCTGCGAGAGGTCGGGCCGCCGCTCGAGCACTCCGTCCGGCGTGTTCAGCGCCTCGGCGAGCGTGGCGCCCTCGGCGTCGAGCAGGAATCCGGCGTGCGGCACCTGGACGCCCTGCGCGCTGCCCATGTCCGCCACCAGCACCGTGGAGACCGACCGGACGGAGTCCTCCAGCCCGCGGTCGATGTCGTTCAGGAGCGAGGTCCGCAGCACCGAGATCGCCACGAAGCTCGTCACCAGGATGGACAGCGCCAGGAGCAGGCCCGTGAGCACCATGAGCTGCGAGCGCAGGGAGGCCGAGCGCCACCGGGAGGACAGGGTGTGCATCCCGGGACCGGGTCAGTGGTTCTTGTGCGAGGACCGCAGGAGGTAGCCGACGCCGCGCTTGGTGTGGATCAGGGGCGGCAGCTCCGGGTCGTTGTCGATCTTCCGGCGCAGGTAGGAGATGTAGGACTCCACGATCGATGCGTCGCCGTTGAAGTCGTACTCCCACACGTGGTCGAGGATCTGCGCCTTGGACAGCACCCGGTTCGGGTTGAGCATGAGGTAGCGCAGCAGCTTGAACTCGGTGGGGGACAGGTCGATCTCGCGCTCTCCCCGGAACACCTCGTGCGCGTCGTCGTCGAGGACCAGGTCGTCCACGCGCAGCCGGGAGTCGTCCTCCTCGGCGGGCTGCGTGCGGCGCAGGACCGCGCGGATGCGGGCGACGACCTCGTCGAGGCTGAAGGGCTTGGTGACGTAGTCGTCACCGCCCACGGTCAGCCCCGTGACCTTGTCCTCGGTCTCGTCCTTGGCGGTGAGGAAGAGGATCGGGAAGTGCCGCCCGGACGCGCGCAGCTTGCGGGTCACGGAGAAGCCGTCCATGTCGGGGAGCATGACGTCGAGCACCGCGAGGTCCGGGTTCTCGGACTCCGCCTTGGCGAGGGCGTCACGGCCGTTGGCGGCGGTGACCACCTCGAAGCCGGCGAAGCGCAGGGACGTGGCCAGCAGCTCGAGGATGTTGGGCTCGTCGTCGACGACGAGCAGTTTCGCTTCGGGGTTGTCGTTCTTCACAGTGCCCATTTTCTCGGAACATCCTGAACGCCGGCTGAACGGCGGTCACCGGTCGTCGGGGAGTTCGCCGGGGGCCTCGAGCGCCGCGGCGTCGACGATCCGGTAGGCGTAGCCCTGCTCCGCGAGGAAGCGGCGGCGCTTGGCCGCGTAGCCGGCGTCCACGGTGTCGCGGGCCACCACGGTGTAGAAGGTCGCCGGACGGCCGTCGCGCTTGGGCCGCAGCAGCCGGCCCAGGCGCTGCGCCTCCTCCTGCCGCGACCCGAAGGCCCCCGAGACCTGCACCGCGACCGAGGCCTCCGGCAGGTCGACCGAGAAGTTCGCGACCTTCGAGACCACCAGCACTGGCAGCTCCCCGGCGCGGAAGGCGGCGAAGAGCTTCTCCCGCCGGGCCGTGCTCGTGCTGCCCTTGAGCACCGGGGCGTCGAGCAGCGAGCCCAGCTCGTCGAGCTGGTCCAGGAACTGCCCGATCACGAGCACCGGCTCCCCGTGGTGGCGCGCCACGAGCCGGGCCACCACGTCGAGCTTGTGCGGGGAGGACGAGGCGAGGCGGTGCCGGTCGGCGTCCTCCGCGGAGGCGTAGGCCATCCGGTCCGCGAGGGGCAGCTCCACCCGGACCTCGACGCAGTCGGCGGGGGCGATGTGGCCCTGGGCCTCGATCTCCCGCCACGGCGCGTCGTAGCGCTTGGGCCCGATGAGGGAGAACACCTCGCCCTCGCGGTGGTCCTCGCGCACCAGGGTGGCCGTGAGGCCCAGCCGGCGCCGCGCCTGCAGCTCGGCGGTCATCCGGAACACGGGGGCGGGCAGCAGGTGCACCTCGTCGTAGACGATCAGCCCCCAGTCGTGGCCGTCGAGCAGCTCCAGGTGGGGGTGGATCCCGCCGCGGCGAGCGGTCAGCACCTGGTAGGTGGCGATCGTCACGGGGCGGACCTCCTTCACGGCCCCGGAGTACTCGCCGATCTCGTCCTCCGTCAGGGTGGTCCGCCGCAGCAGTTCGGCCTTCCACTGCCGCGCCGAGACCGTGTTCGTGACCAGGACGAGCGTCGTCGTCGAGCTCGCGGCCATCACCCCGGCGCCCACCAGCGTCTTGCCGGCGCCGCAGGGCAGGACGACGACGCCGCTGCCGCCCGCCCAGAAGTTCTCCACCGCGTGGCGCTGGTACGGGCGCAGGGACCAGGCCTCGCCCGTGAGCGGGTCCGTCTCCGTCAGGGCGACGGGATGGGGCGTGCCGTCCACGTAGCCGGCCCGGTCCTCCGCCGGCCAGCCCACGGTGAGCAGCAGCTGCTTGAGCTGGCCGCGCGCGCTCGCGTGCACCACCGTGGTGGCGCCGTCGATGCGGGGCCCGAGCAGCGGGGCGATCCTGCGGTGCCGGGCGATCTCCTCCAGCACGGGGGCGTCGTGGCAGCGCAGCACGAGTCCGTGCACGGGGTCCTTCTCGAGCACGAGGCGGCCGTAGCGGGACATCGTCTCGTCGATGTCCATCAGCAGGGCATGGGGGACCGGGAAGCGGGAGCGGGTGAGGAGGACGTCGAGCACCTGCTCGGCGTCCAGTCCGGCGGCCCGCGCGTTCCACAGCCCCAGCGGGGTGATGCGGTAGGTGTGCACGTGCTCCGGGGCGCGCTCGAGCTCGGCGAAGGCGGCGAGCTCCCGCCGGGCCTCGTCGGCGTCCTCGTGGTCGAGCTCGAGGAGCACGGTCCGGTCGCTCTGGACGATCAGGGGTCCCACGGGGCGGCTCCTCCGCTGTCGGTCGGGTCGTCGGTCGGGTGCTGCGCACGGTACTGGCCGGTGAGCCGGTCCACCAGCTCCTGGATCTCCTCCGCGGAGGGGACGGGCAGACGCGGGGCGGGGACCTCGAGATGCAGGGCCGGGTCGGCGGCTGCGGGCGCCGGCGGGCCGGGCTCCGGGGGGCCGGCGTCGAGGGCCGGTTCCGTGCCCGTGGCCCGGACGGCGGCCGCGAGCTCCCGGAGCCCGCCGTCCCGGCCGGCCGGGCCCCGGCGCCGGCCGGGGACCTCCTCACCGGCGTCGACCACGAGCACGCCGGGCGCGGGACGGCGCAGCCGCCGCCCCGCGAGGTCCGGCGAGCCGGCGAGCGCCTCCAGCAGCTCCTCCTCGCCGGTGAGCACCCAGTCCGCCCGGGTGATCCGGATCCGCCCGTGCCCCCGGCCGGCCTCCTCGACCAGGTAGCTCAGGGCCTGCGGCACCGGGCCCCGGCTGTGCTCCTCGAGCCAGGCCAGGATCGAGGACGGGGTCCAGCCGGCGTCGAGCGCGCGGTGCAGGGAGCGCTCGCTGAAGCGGTGCCGCGGGACCGGCCCGTGCCCCTCCGGCTCCGCCAGCCGGCCGAGCTCGCGGGCCACGTCCGGCGCGAGGTAGCCGGTGGCCGTGGCCGTGAGGTCCCCCTGCAGCAGCACCTCCCGCGAGGGTGCGGGCAGCCACCCGGCCACGGCGCGGGCGGCGTCCTCGGGTCGGCCCTCCGCGACGGCCAGGCCGGGCGCGGTCAGGGCGTCGGCGCCCACCAGCCCGAGCTCGGCGGCCTCCGTCAGCATCCCCGGGCCCCACCGGTCCAGGCCCCGGGCCAGGCGCGGGCGACGCCAGCGGGCGAGCGCCAGAACGTCCTCGGGGCCGTGGCCCCCCGGCGCCCGTCCGGCGAGCTCGGCGTGGGCCGCCAGCAGCGCCCGGCGCACGGCCGGGGCCTCCGGAGCGTGCGTGCCGCGGGTGAGGACCCCGATGACGGAGCCGTCCGCCAGGGGCAGGCCCACCGCGGAGGGGACGACGTCGGAGGCCAGCCACGACCGCACCACGTGCCACCACTGGCCGGTGCGCCCGGCGTCCTCGAAGGGCGCCGGCGCGGGGCGCCAGGTCGACGTGTCCGGGTCCAGGCGCACGAGCCCGGCGAGCTCGCCCAGGCCGAGGAGGCGGACGAGCTCGGGGTGGTCGATCCCCAGGGCCGAGCGCAGGCGGCGCAGCTCTCGCACGCCGATCCCGCCCGCCCGCAGAGTGCTCAGCGGCCGGGCCCTCAGCTCGGCGCGCAGCGCCGCGGTGCGCCGCAGCAGCTGCTCGACCGCCGCCGCCGCGGCGTTGTCCCGCAGCCGGTCGGGCACGCGCGCCCCCGGAGGGACGGGAGGCTCCGGGGGCGTGGTGGCCCAGGGGTCCGGTCCGCGCAGGAGCAGGCCGACCTCCCGCGGGAGCTCCACGTGGCGGGAGTCCACGGGGAACAGGACGCCGTGGGCCAGGAGCCAGTCGACGGGCCGGGCGTCGGCGTCGGCCGCCGGGTCGGCACGGCGCAGGGCATCGGGCAGGGCGCCCACGGGACGGGCTCGGAACCGCTCGAGGACCTCCCGCGCCGGAGCGGGCCACTGCGCGAGCTCCTCGGCGGTGTGCGGCCCGGACCCGGGTCGCGGTGCGGCCGGTGACTCGTCGCGCAGGCGTGCGGCGAGGGCGGCGAGCACCTGCCGCGGGCGGCCGAGGCCAGCGGGATAGCGGCCGAGGGCCTCCGCCAGCCCGGGCACGAGCCGCAGCACGTCGCCGTCCCGGTGCACGAGGCCCAGGCGGTGCAGGCGGTCCCAGGGCGGGCCGGCCGGCAGCCGCGCGGCGGGCTCGTCCGGGGAGCCCAGCACCACGGCGCGCTCGACGGCGTCCAGCTCGGGCCGGGAGAGGATGTCGAGGGCCCGGCGCAGACCCGCACGGGACAGCAGCGCCTCCGCGAGCTCCTCGACCGAGGCCGTGCCCGGGCGCACGGCGTCCGGCCGGGCGGCGAGCAGCTCGCCCAGCTCGGCGGGGGAGCGGGACGCGAGATCCCGGAGCAGGCCGTCCGGGAGCACGGATCAGGCCCGGCGGCGGCGCAGCAGGGAGCGCAGGAGGACCGCGCAGAACAGCAGGAAGGCCACGGGGAGCGCGAACCACGGAACGACGGTGAGCCCGTCCCAGGGATCCGCGCCGACGGCCTTGAGCACGAGCAGCAGGGCGAGGCACACGGCGCACACCAGGCCGAGCACGACCGCGGAGGCGCCGAGGACGTCGACCCCGGGGCGTCGGGCAGTGCGGTTCGCGGGCGCGGCGGCACGGTCGTCGGAAGCAGGCATGGCTCCAGAGTACCGAGCGGAACGGTGTGCCGGTGACCGCGCCCCGGCGGACCCCGCCCGCGGAGCGGGGCTAGAATGGGATGTTCCACAGGGTGGCCCGGCGGCATGGACCGACGGGCCGCCCCTCCACGAACACGAACACGAGGACGAGGGAGACAGCGTGCCCACCGGCAAGGTCAAGTGGTTCGATGCGAAGAAGGGCTTCGGGTTCCTGGCGGCCGACGACGGCCAGGAGGTGTTCCTGCCCTCCTCGGCGCTGCCCTCCGGGGCCACCACGGTGAAGTCGGGGACGCGGATGGAGTTCGGGGTGGCCCAGGGACGGCGCGGCGCGCAGGCGCTCTCCGCCAGGATCCTGGACCGGACCCCGTCGGTCGCGAAGAACGTCCGGAAGCCCGCCGACGAGATGGCGGTCATCACGGAGGACCTCATCAAGCTCCTGGACGACATGTCCAACGGGCTGCACCGTGGCCGCTACCCCGACTCCGCGCACGGGAAGAAGATCGCCGCGATCCTGCGCACGGTGGCCGACAACCTGGACGTCTGAGGCCACCGCACCGCCGAGCCGTTCCACCCACCGCCCCCGAGCACCCACCGCGGGCACCCACCACCGGCATCCACCACCGGCATCCACTACGAGGGAGACCAGCAGTGACCGAGGAGACCGTCCAGGACGCGACCGCCGAGGCCGTGCCCCCGGCGCCCGAGCCGGCGGCGGCGCCCCGCCGCCGCCGGACCCCGAAGCAGGACCCCCTGCTCGTGGCCGACGTCGCCACGGCCCGCGCCGGGGTGGAGCAGATCGCGGAGCCCTCCCAGATCGGTCCCGGGCACCGGGTGACGGTGGAGGAGGACCGGCTGGTGGTCCACCTCTTCGAATGCACGCTGCCCGGCTACCGGGGCTGGAACTGGTTCGCGAGCCTGGCCCGGGCCCCGCGCAGCAAGGCGGTGACGGTCTGCGAGGTCGGCCTGCTGCCCGGAGAGGATGCTCTCCTGGCGCCCGAGTGGGTCCCGTGGTCCGCCCGGGTGAGCGACGAGGAGAAGGCCCAGGAGGAGCAGGACCGGGCCGAGGACGAGGCCGGGGAGAACGCCGCGGCCGGCGCGTCGGAGGCCTCCGGGGCCGCCCCCGGGGCACCCGGCGGCGACCAGGTCCCGGAGGACCGTTCCGAGGCCGGGACCGTCCCGTCGAAGGAGGGCGAGCGGCCCTGACGGCTCCGCCGGGGACCGCGGGGCCGGACGGTGCCCCGGATCCCGCGCGCGGGATGTTCCGGTCCTTCCGGTTCCGCAACTACCGGCTGTGGTTCCTGGGCGCGCTCGTGTCCAACATCGGGACGTGGATGCAGCGCACGGCCCAGTCGTGGCTGGTCTTCGACGAGCTCTCCGACCACGACGCCACCGCCATGGGCGTGGTGACGGCCCTGCAGTTCCTGCCGCAGCTCTTCCTCGCTCCCTGGGCCGGCGTGCTCGCGGACCGGCTCGACCGGCGGCGCCTGCTGCTGTGGACGCAGTCGGCCATGGCGGTGCTGGCGGCGGGGCTGGGGGCGCTGGTCCTGGCCGACGCGGCGACCCTGTGGCACGTCTACGGCTTCGCCCTCGCCCTGGGCGTCGTCGCCACGCTGGACGCCCCCGTGCGCCAGACCTTCGTCTCGGAGATGGTCGACGACGCCTACCTCTCCAACGCCGTGGCGCTGAACGCGACCTCGTTCAACACGGCCCGGATGATCGGGCCCGCCGTGGCCGGCGTGCTCGTCGCCTCGATCGGGTCGGGCTGGGTGTTCCTCCTCAACACGCTCACCTTCGGCGCCATGCTCGCGGCCGTCCTCGCGATCCGCACGGACGAGCTGCGCGGGATGCCGCGGTCCGGCCGGGGGCGGGGGCAGATCCGAGAGGGACTGGCCTACGTCGGCAGCCGCCCCGACATCGTGGCGGTGCTGATCACGATCTTCCTCATCGGCACCTTCGGGCTGAACTTCGCGGTGTTCCTGGCGGCCATGGCCGGACCCGAGTTCGGTCGCGGCTCGGAAACCTTCGGGCTGCTCAACTCGGTCCTCGCGGTCGGCACGGTGGCGGGGGCCCTGCTCTCGGCCCGGCGCCGCAGCGCCCGGCTGCGCTACGTCTACGGGGGCAGCGCCGTCTTCGCCGTCAGCTGTCTGGGCGCGGCGACGGCACCCAGCCTGCCGCTGTTCGCCCTGTGGCTGGTGCCCTGCGGACTGTCCTCGCTGACCATCATGACCACCGCCAACGCGTACGTGCAGTCGACCACCTCGCCGGTGATGCGCGGACGGGTCATGAGCCTCTACATGGCCATCTTCATGGGCGGCACCCCGATCGGGGCGCCCGTCGTCGGCTGGATCACCGACGCCCTCGGGGCGCGCTGGGGGATGGGGGTGGGCGTGGCCGCTGGACTCGGCGGCGCCGTGGTGGGCTTCGTCGTCTGGCTCCGGCTGCGCGCGGAGCGCCCCTCCGTCGAGGACGCCGCCTAGCGCTCGGACCGTCCGCGGAGCTGCTCGACGACGTGGTCGACGCAGTGCAGCAGCCGGGCCACGTCGTCCGGCTCGATCGAGACGAACGTGGCGATCCGCAGCTGGTTGCGCCCCAGCTTGCGGTAGGGCTCGACGTCCACCACGCCGTGGGCGCGCAGGACAGCCGCGACACCGGCCGCGTCCACGGCGTCGTCGAAGTCCACGGTGGTGATCACGGTGGAGCGGTCCTCCGGGCGGGCCACGAACGGGGTCGCGAAGGACGACGCCTCGGCCCACGCGTAGACCAGGTCGGAGGACTCCTTCGTCCGGGCCGCGGCCCACGCCATGCCGCCCTGGTCGTTGAGCCACCGGACCTGCTCGTCGAGCAGCACGAGAGTGGCCAGGGCGGGAGTGTTGTAGGTCTGGTTCTTCCGGGAGTTCTCCAGCGCCGTGGTGAGCTGCAGGAAGTCGGGGATCCACCGCCCCGAGGCGCCGATCCGTTCGATCCGTTCGATCGCCGCGGGGGAGAAGGCCCCCAGCCACAGTCCGCCGTCGGAGCCGAAGTTCTTCTGCGGGGAGAAGTAGTAGACGTCCGTCGCCGCCAGGTCCGCCGCCATCCCGCCGGCGGCCGAGGTGGCGTCGACCAGCACCAGGGCCTCGTCCCCGGTGCCGGCGGGGCGGGCCACGGGGGCGGTGACGCCGGTGGAGGTCTCGTTCTGCGGCCAGGCGTAGACGTCCACGCCCTCCTCCGCGCGGGCCTCCGGGCGCGTGCCGGGGGCGGACTCCACGATCGACGACGCCTCGAGGAACGGGGCGCCGTCGGTGGCCTGGGCGAACTTCGCGCCGAACTCACCGAACACCAGGTGCTGGGCCCTGCGCTGCACGAGCCCGAGGGCGGCCGCGTCCCAGAAGGCGGTGGCCCCGCCCAGGCCCAGCAGCACCTCGTAGCCTTCGGGGAGGCCGAGGAACTGCGCGAGGCCCTCGCGCACCGAGCGCACGAGCTCCTGGACCGGCGCCTGGCGGTGGGAGGTGCCGAGCAGGGCGGTGCCGGCGCGGGCCACGGCGTCGACCTGGGCCGGGCGGATCTTCGAGGGGCCGGCGCCGAACCGGCCGTCGGCGGGCAGCAGGTGCTCGGGGATGGTGACGTGTGCGGGCAACGGGAGCTCCCTGGTGGACGACAGGCGGTGGGCGGCGGGCGGCGGGCGCGGCCGCCGCGAGAGGGCGTTCGCGCCTGTCGCGCCTCGGCCCATTCTGCCCCACCCGCGGACGCCGGGCTCCGCGTGCGCCGTCCTCCCCGGATGCCGCGGGGATCGCCCACTAAGCTCGTGCGGGAAGACCGGACCGGGCGGGACCACCGGGGCCGGACGGCCGGACGAAGGATGACTGAGGCATGAGCGACCTGATCGACACCACGGAGATGTACCTGCGGACCGTGCTCGAGCTCGAGGAGGAGGGGATCACGCCGATGCGGGCGCGCATCGTGGAGCGTCTCGACCACTCCGGGCCCACGGTCTCGCAGACGGTGTCCAGGATGGAGCGGGACGGGCTGCTGACGGTGGGCCAGGACCGGTCGCTGCTGCTCACCGAGACGGGCCGGGACCGGGCCGTGCAGGTCATGCGGAAGCACCGGCTCGCGGAGCGGTTGCTCGCCGACGTCATCGGCCTGGACCTGGCGCAGGTCCACGAGGAGGCGTGCCGGTGGGAGCACGTCATGAGCGAGCAGGTCGAGCGGCGGCTCCTGGACCTCCTCCACAGCCCCCGTCACTCGCCGTACGGCACGCCCATCCCCGGCCTGGCGGCTCTCGGCGTCGAGGAGAGCCCCGCCGCGGCGCACCCCTCCCTGCTCGACGCCGCTCGCCACACCCCGGACGGGTCGCACACCGTTGCGCTGTTGCCGGAGGTGGTCCAGGCGGACGCGGACCTGCTGGGCGTGCTGAGCGACGTGGGCGTGCTCACCGGGGCGGAGATCAGGGCCCGGGTGGACGGTCAGCTCGTGCGCATCGAGGTGCCGGCCACGGGGCGGTCCGCGGAGATCGACCTGCGCACCGCCGCGGCCATCCGCGTCCTCGCTCCCTGAGGATCCGCCCGGAGCCTCCGGGACGTCCCTCGGGGTGCTCCCGGAGCGCTCCGGAGAGCAGCCCGTTGCGGGTGTGTGGACGTTCACAAGGTACTTTCGGCCAGTCCGGCCCGATGCGGGTCTCCGCGACGCGCCCGCCCTGGTGGGACGCGGATTTCCCGGGCTCCGAAGCGCTCTGCACAGATGGTCACAGTTGTGTACTTATCTGTTGCGATGTCTCAATGAGGCCCTATTGGAATCCTCGGCGTCGCCTGGCCGTTATCCGCCGTGATCAAAACGTGACACTTCCGTAATCTGTCATGTACTGTTCAACGCGTGCCGATCACTGGTCGGATCGGCGCCCACGGAGCACATCGCCGAATTCTGCCGGTGCGCCGTGGCCTCTTCACAGAAACTGCTTGGCAGAAGCGGGGGAACCACTTCCGGTCCCGGTGATTCCGGGTCCTTGGGGTTAAGTCGTCAGAGCGCATGCGTTCTGCGACCGGGTGTCTCCCACCCGAATCCGACAGCTCACCTCGTAGGCAAAGGGAGGAACTCAACCATGTCGCTTTTCAAGCTGAACGCTGCCCGCCACCGTGCCGAGAGCACCTCGCACGCCGTGCGCAACACCACCATCGCCGCCGCCGCCGGCGCCGCGATGATCGGCTCCATCGCCCCGGCCCAGGCCTACGCCCAGGCCCCCGTCGAGTCCGGCGCGGCCTACTCGGCCCCGGCCTCCGCCTCGCTGGCCGGCTACACCTCGTACACCTACCAGGCCCCGGTCGCCGCGCAGCCCGCCGCTCCCGCCTACGAGGCTCCGGCCCCTGCCCCGGCTCCGGCCCCGCAGCAGACCGCCACCACCGCGAGCGTGACCCCGCAGTCCACCGCCACCACCGAGATCGCCCCGGCCGCCGGCGGCATCGTGGGCACCGCGATGTCCGCGCAGGGCGCGGGCTACGTCTACGGCGGCACCGCCTACGGCGCCTGGGACTGCTCCGGCTTCACCCAGTGGGTCTTCGCCCAGAACGGCATCGACCTGCCCCGCACCACCTGGTCGCAGTTCGCGGCGGGCACCCCCACCGCCAACCCGCAGCCCGGTGACCTCGTCTCCCAGAACGGCGGCGCTCACGTGGGTGTCTACATCGGCGGCGGCAAGATGATCTCCGCCCTCAACCCGACCCAGGGCACCCAGGTCCACTCCGTCAACGCCATGCAGGTGGACGGCTACTACACCTTCTGATCCGGTCCGCCGCCCGCGACGACCCNGGCGCGGGCGGCACCCGGTCACCCCTGGCGCACGGAGACCCGCTCTCCCGGTTCTCCGTGCCCCCCGCTGTCCGCCCGGACGGCACCCTCCTCCTCAGCTCGCCCGGCCGTCGTTCCCGATCCCGGAACGCAGTCCTGCCGCACACCGGACCACCCCGAGCACCGCCCGGGGTGATCCGTGCTGTTCCCCGCGCCCTCGGCAGGTCGGCCCGGCCCCGCCAGAAAGTCGTCTGAACTCCTCATGACTCGTGACCTGACCTCCTCCAACGGCATCGGCTCGCTCCTCACCGGCAAGGCCCGCACCGTGGCCGCCGTGGCGGCCTTCTCCGGCCTGGCCCTCGCCACTACCGTCTCCGTGCAGGCCGCCCCGGCCCCGGATGCCTCCGCCGACGCCCCGCTGTCCGCCGTGTCCGCAGCCACTCCCGCCGCGGCCCCCACCGTGTCCCTCGAGCCCGTCGCCCACGTGACCAAGGCCGAGAGCAGGACCGAGAAGCCGGCCGAGAAGAAGACCGAGCAGAAGACCGCGCCGAAGGTCGAGACCCCGGTCGTCGCGGCCCCCGCCGTGGCCGTGCCGGCGGCGAAGCCCGTCGCCGTGCCCGCCCCGGTCGTCGAGACCCCGAAGCCGGTCGTGCAGGCCGCCCCGGCGCCGAAGCCCGCCGCCCCGGCCCCCGCGCCGGTCGTGCAGGCGGCCCCGGCGCCGAAGCCCGCCGCCCCGGCCCCCGCGCCGGTCGTGCAGGCCGCCCCGGCAGCCGAGCGCACCGTCACCACCCAGAGCTCCGCCTCCGGCAAGGGCGCGACCATCTCCTCGGCCGCCATGGGCCAGCTCGGCGTGAGGCAGGACTGCACCGCGCTCGTTACGAACGCCCTGCGCGCCGCCGGGATCAACCACCACGGCTGGCCGGCCTCCTACCTGAGCCTCGGCACGCAGGTCTCCGCCGGCCAGGCGCAGCCGGGCGACCTCGTCTACTACGCCGACGGCGGCATGGGCACGGCCCACATCGGCGTCTACATCGGCGGCGGCAAGGCCGTCCACGGCGGCTGGAACGGTGGGACCACCGTCATCGACAGCGTCAACGTGGGCTCCGGCCCCGTCTACGTCCGCGTGCGCTGACCGCACGCGAGAGCGAGCACCGGTTCGGGTGCGCGGTTCCTGGTCGGCCAGACAGGAACCGCGCACCCGCTGTCGTACCCGGCGCTCACCACGCCGCCGTCCCGGCGGCCGATAGACTGGGACCATGTCCACCGACTTCAGCCGCAACGCCCGCACCAGCCTCGACCGTGAGTACGCCTACATGGCCTACGGCATGGTCGGCGGGGCCGTGCCCGGCATCGTGGCCGGCTTCCTCGTCGCCGCCTTCGTGGGCCACGCCGCGATGTGGCTGTCCGTGTTCGGCGGCATCGGCATCGTGCTCGGGCTGGTCACCGGGATCCTGCTCCACCGGAGGCGGCACGCCTCGGCCGGGACCGAGGATCCCCGGGAGCGCGGCGCAGCGCCGGAATGACGTGCTCCCGGAGCAGCGGGGCCAGATCGGCGGGGAGCGCGGCGAGCGAGTCCTCGTCGACCGGCTGCCAGCGCAGCTCCTCGATCTCCGCGAGCGGTACGGGCCGGCCCGTCAGGGGCGCCGTGAACACCGTGCAGCGCACCCACGCGCCGGCCTCGTTCGCTGCCGGTGCCACGAACTCCCCGAGCGGGCGCAGCTGAGCGGTGTCCAGCCGCAGGCCGACCTCTTCGGCCGTCTCCCGCACGGCCGCCGCCGCCGCGGACTCGCCCGGGTCGAGCTTGCCGCCCACCAGCATGAAGCGGTCCGTGCCGCGCTTGCGCACCGTCAGGAGCGCCCCGTCGTCGTCCCGCAGGCACACGGCGGTGATGGTCAGGACGTGGGTGTCCGCCGGCGGGCCCCCGGGCGTCGCCTCGACGGGCGCCCGCAGCCGGCCGATCTCGTCCTCGAGATTGCGCTCCGCCGCGGCGCCCCACCGCCGCTGGGCGGCGGGGGTCCGGAACAGTGGCCGCCGGCTCCGGAGGTCCTCGAGCACGCGCAGCCGGGCCTGCGCGAACACCGGGCCGGGCACGTGCGCGTACTCCTTCCGCACGCCCGCGACGTAGGCGGCGTAGCCGGTCGGGTCCGCGCCGAGCACCGACAGGTCGGCGTCGAGGAGCACCCCGCCGGCGGTGTCCTCCTCGGCGACCCGGTGGCCGATGGTGAGCAGGACCAGCCGCTCGACCTCCGTCGCGAGCGGCCCGGGGAAACCGGCGGCGGTCAGCCGCGCGCGGGCCAGGTCCGCCGACTCCTGTTCGTCCGCCCCGGGACGGCCCCGGTAGACCGCGTCGTGGAACCACGCGGCCAGGACCAGGGCCTCGGTCCGGGCGGGGTCGAGGCCGGTCCCGGTCCGCAGCAGGTCCAGGGCCTCGAGCACCGCGAGCAGGTGGGCGGGGCCGTGGAAGTGCCGGTGCGGCTCGCTCCACCGGTCCACGAGCTCCTCGCCCAGCGCCGGGTGTGCCGGGAAGCGAGCAGCCCACCGCCGCAGGAGCACCCGGGCGATCCGGTCCGGTCGCGCCCGGGCGGGGACGCGCAGTCCGCTGCGCACGAGCACGCGCGTGAGCTGCCGGCCGTCGACCGGGAGGGCGCCCGCGGCCACGGCTTCCTCGTATCGGCTCTCCGGCACGTCGTAGTGGTCCCGGTCGAACGCCCGCCGGGAAACCCCCAGCCGGTCCGCGAAGGCGTGCAGCTCGTCGTAGGACGTGTCGGAGACCAGGTGCGAGAAGTGTGTCCCGTGAGCGGGCCACAGCGGCGGATCGATGTAGACGGGCATGCGATCGATCCTAGACGTGACCGGTTAGCGGGGGCCCGGGGGAGCCCCTAGACTGTTCGCGTCGCCCTCGTAGCTCAGGGGATAGAGCACGGCTCTCCTAAAGCCGGTGTCGTTGGTTCGAATCCAATCGAGGGCACGTACGGACGCCCCGGACCGCACGGTCCGGGGCGTCTCCCCGTCCGGGGCGGATCCGGGGAGGGACCGGGAAGTCCTGGCTCCTCCGCCGGGGGAGGACGCGGGTCACCGCCGCGGTGCGGGCGCTCCCTCCTGCGGCGGGGCATCGGCGGGATCGGTCCCGGACCGGCGCCGGACGGCCTCCACGGCCACGATCGCGGTCACCGCGAGCAGCAGCACGAGCAGCACCCAGCGGGCGATCACCAGCACGGACGCCGTGGTGACGGCGGCGCCGTCCCCGGGGTCCGCGAGAGCGGCGTCGATCGCCGCGTTGCCGGCCAGGGAGACGGCCGCGAAGCCGAGCACCACGGCCGAGCGCACCCAGCGCCGGGCGCGGGAGGCCGTGTTGACGGCCACGAACAGCAGCCACGCCAGGCCCACGAACAACGGGGCCAGCAGCCCGGAGCTGCGGTGCACCGCCTCGTACTGGGCACGTCCCTCCTCGCCGAGGGCCGTGGCGAGCCGCTGGGCGTGCTCCTGGCCGAAGCCTCCCGGCATCCACTCGGGCAGCGTCAGCCCGCCCGCCGCGGCGGCGCCGAACTGGGGGAGGACCCAGGCGTGCACGTACAGCCACAGGACCGCCGACACGGACATGGCCACGCCCACCACGAGACCGGAGCTCGACCTCGTGGGCTCGGGCCGGAGCTCGCCGGGCCGCGCCTCGTGCAGTCGCGTTCCCCGTGCCGCCGGTCCCGGGGGTGCCGTGGTGCCGCCGTGCTTGCGTGCCTTCTGTGCGCGTGTCAGTCCCATGCCCCCCATTATCCGGTCGTGCGCCCACCGCCCAACGCCGGGACCGAGGGGTAGGCTGGGGCCACCCGCACCGGTCCTCCGGACCGCACGGGGGTGGCCCGGTCGAGGACGACCGGGCGCTCGACGAGGACGACACGGAGGTGCCGGTCATGGAACTGTCCATCGGGCTCCCGGACGGTCTGCTCATGCGGCTGACCGAGGGCGACGTGCTGACGCTGTTCGAGAAGGACCACGAGACGGTGCGCCGCACGGTGGACTGCTCCGTCCTCGGGGGCGCCCCCATCGCGGACATGGTGTGGTCGCACAAGCTCTCGGCCGTGATCGTGGCGGTGCCCTCCCTGCACCGGCTCTTCCGCTGGGACCCGTACACCGACGTGCTGTACGAGTTCGCGGGCACGGGCGAGTCCGGGCGGCGGGACGGGAAGGCGGCGCAGGCCAAGTTCGCCGCCACCGTCTCCATCACCGAGGACGGCAACGGCACGCTGTGGCTCATCGACCGGGACTCCTCGTCCCTGCGCTGCATCGAGATCGACACCGACAAGCCCGACGGCGGCCCGCAGGTCTGCACCGTGGTCGGCCGCGCGGGCGCCGGCTTCGCGGACGGGCCGACGGACGTGGCGCAGCTGGACCACCCCGAGGACCTGCAGATACTCTACGACGGCTCCATCGTGATCGCCGACACCGGCAACGACGCCATCCGGCACCTCGACCCGGGCAGCCGGGAGCTCGACACCGTGTACGGCGGAGGGACCGAGGGGTCCGTCGAGTTCGACGACGACATCGCGCTGCAGCGGCCCGTCCGGGTCACGGTGGCCGACTCGGAGCTGTGGGTCGAGGACGACAACGGCCGGCACCGGCTCGAACTGCACTTCGTCTGAGGGCCGTCCCCCGGCCGGCCCCGTCGTCGGACGGCCCTCGGTAGACTGGGGCCACGATGGACTATCTCTTCGACAACCCGCTCCTGCCCTCCGCCTCCGTGGCCCGTGCCGGCACCGCGGCCCCGCCGCGGCACGGCACCGTCTCCGCCGCCGACCTCGTGGAGGGGCTCAACGAGCCGCAGCGGGCCGCCGTGGAGCACTCCGGCTCCCCGCTGCTGATCGTCGCCGGCGCCGGCTCCGGCAAGACCCGCGTGCTGACCCACCGGATCGCGCACCTGCTGGCCACCGGGCGGGCCCACCAGGGCGAGATCCTGGCGATCACGTTCACGAACAAGGCCGCAGCCGAGATGCGCGAGCGCGTGGTCGAGCTCGTGGGGGACTCCGCGAAGTCGATGTCGATCTCCACCTTCCACTCCTTCTGCGTGCGCGTGCTGCGCCGGGAGGCCACGAGCGTGGGCCTGAAGTCGACCTTCTCCATCTACGACTCCGCCGACTCCCTGCGGCTCATCACGCTCGTGGCCAAGCAGCACGACCTCGACCCCAAGCGCTTCGCGCCCAAGAGCATCCAGCACCGGATCTCCGCGCTGAAGAACGAGCTCGTCGACGACGAGACGTACCTGTCCCGGGTCTCCGAGAGCGACCCCTTCGAGAGCGCCGTGGCCCAGGTCTACCGCGGCTACACCGAGCGGCTGCGCGCGGCCAACGCCATGGACTTCGACGACCTCATCGCCCAGACCGTGCACATGCTCCGGGCGTTCCCGCAGGTCGCCGAGTACTACCGGCGGCGGTACCGGCACGTGCTCATCGACGAGTACCAGGACACCAACCACGCGCAGTACGCGCTGGTCCGGGAGCTCGTCGGGACCGGCGCGGACGTCGGGACCGGGCCGGGGGCGACCCCCGTGCCACCTGCCGAGCTGACCGTCGTGGGCGACTCGGACCAGTCGATCTACGCGTTCCGCGGGGCCGACATCCGCAACATCGTCGACTTCGAGCAGGACTACCCCCAGGCCCGGACCATCCTGCTGGAGCAGAACTACCGGTCCACCCAGAACATCCTCACCGCGGCGAACGCGGTGATCGCGAAGAACAAGGGCCGCCGGGACAAGCGGCTGTGGACGGCCTCCGGCAGCGGCGAGAAGATCACCGGCTACGCCGCGGAGAACGAGCACGAGGAGGCCCGCTTCATCGCCGAGGAGATCGACCGCCTCCAGGACGAGGACGGATACCGCCCCGGCGACGTCGCCGTGTTCTACCGCACCAACGCGCAGTCCCGCTCCCTCGAGGAGATCCTCATGCGCGTGGGGCTGCCGTACAAGGTGGTGGGCGGCACCCGCTTCTACGAGCGCAAGGAGATCAAGGACGCCCTGTCCTACCTGCGCGCGATCGTGAACCCGGACGACGACATCAACGTCCGCCGGATCGTCAACGAGCCCAAGCGCGGCATCGGCGACCGTGCGGAGGGCGCCGCCGCGGCGCTCGCCGAGCGCGAGCGGATCTCCTTCATGGCCGCGCTGCGCCGTGCCGACGAGGCACCTGCGATGGCCACCCGCTCGCTGAACGCGGTCAAGGCGTTCGTGCAGCTCATGGACGACCTCGCCTCGGTCGCCGAGGGCTCGGGCGCCGCCACCGTCCTCGAGGCCGTGCTGGAGCAGTCCGGGTACCTCGCCGGGCTGCGCCAGTCCCAGGACCCCCAGGACGAGTCACGGGTCGAGAACCTCGCGGAGCTCGTGGCCGTGGTGCGGGAGTTCGAGCGGGACCGTCCCGAGGCCGGGCTGCCCGAGTTCCTCGAGCACGTCTCCCTCGTGGCCGACGCCGACCAGATCCCGAACCGGCCCGCGGCAGGGAGCGAGGGCGGGCCGAGCGCGGAACAGATCGCGGCGGAGGTCGCCGAGGCCCGCGCCCAGGGCGTGGTCACCCTCATGACTCTGCACACCGCCAAGGGCCTCGAGTTCCCCGTGGTCTTCCTGACCGGGATGGAGCACGGGCTGTTCCCGCACCAGCGCTCCCTCACGGACGAGAAGGAGATGGAGGAGGAGCGGCGCCTCGCCTACGTGGGCCTCACCCGGGCCCGCGAGCGTCTCTACCTCACCCGCTCCGAGTTCCGCTCCATGTGGGGGCAGTCCCAGTACAACCCGGCCAGCCCGTTCCTCGACGAGATCCCGGCCGAGCTCCTCGACTGGAAGCGCGAGGGGTCCTCCGCCCCGGCGTCGTGGGGCTCCGCGCTGCACGGCGGCGGCTCCGGGCAGCGGGACCCGATGCGGGGCTCGTACTGGGGCGCCGCGGCGGCGTCGAACGCGGCCTTCGAGCGGATGGCGCCGTCCCGGGCCACCACGGCGGGACGGGTCCAGCCCAACAAGGAGATCCCGAGCCTGTCCGTCGGCGACACCGTGGACCACACGGCGTTCGGGAAGGGCACCGTGGTGTCCCTCGAGGGCGCCGGCGACAAGACCGTGGCGAAGGTGCGGTTCGGGGCCGACGAGAAACGGCTGCTGCTGCGCTACGCGCCGCTGACGAAGGTCGGCTGAGCCCGGCCGGACCGCAGCGGTCCCGGTCGGCGGGCCGGGTCTCGCCGTGCACGGCCGGGGGGCGGCGGAAGCTGCTGCGGCACGATGAAGCCTCCGTGGTGGAGGCGGTCCCGGCGACGGACCCCCTCCATCACGGAGGCTCTTCCCGCGGCGTCCCGCCGCTGGTGGACGCCTAGGAGGTCGGCGCCTTGAGCTGGTGGATCGCGCCGGTCGAGACGTCCTCCTCGAGCGCCTCGAGCGTCCGGCCGCGGGTCTCCGGGACCTGCGTGTAGACGAAGATCAGCGCCAGCACGCCGACACCGGCGAAGAGGAAGAACGTTCCGGTGATCCCGACCGCGTCGACCAGGGAGGGGAAGTAGAGCGAGAGGACGCCGTTGGCGATCCACAGCGCGAAGACGGACACCCCGATCCCGAAGCCGCGCATGTGCAGGGGGAACACCTCGGAGAGGTACACCCAGACCGCGACGTTGAGGAAGGTCTGCATGGAGCCCACGAAGGCCACCACGAGGGCCAGGATCACCCAGGGCCGCAGCGGGTTGCCCTCGTCCAGCGTCAGGGCGGAGATCCCGATCAGCAGATGGAAGGTGGTCGTGAGGCTCAGGCCGATCATGAAGGTCTTGCGCCGGTCGAGCCGGTCCATCAGGTACAGCGCGATGAACCCGCCGACCACGGCGATCACCCCGGGGGCGATGTTGGCGATCAGGGCCGCGCTCGCGCTGAAGCCGGATTCGATCAGCACGATCTGCCCGTAGTACATGATCGAGTTGATGCCGGTGAGCTGCTGGGCCACGCCCAGACCGATGCCGACCAGCATGATCCGGATCAGGTGCTCGTTGGTCAGGATCGCGCCCAGCCCGATCTGCTGCTCGGCCCGCTCCTCCTCGGTGATGTGCTCCACCTCTCCGAGCTCGGCGATCGCACGGTCCTCGGAGCGCACCGTCTTGAGCACCGCGAGGGCATCCTCGTGCCGGCCCTTCTCGACGAGCCAGCGCGGGGACTCCGGCATCCGGAGCATGCCGATGAACAGCGCCACGGCCGGCAGCGCGGAGATCGCGAACATGATCCGCCAGACCCCCGTGACATCGCTGAAGACGTTGCCGATGATCGCGTTGATCACGAACGCCGAGAGCTGGCCGATCACGATGGCCACCTCGTTGCGGCCCGCGATCGATCCGCGGATCTCGTAGGGGGCCAGCTCGGCGAGGAAGACGGGCACCACTGCCGAGGCGCCGCCGACGGCCAGGCCCAGGCAGATGCGCCCGGCCACCAGCACCTCGTAGCTGGGGGTGAGCACGACGATGGCCGTGCCCACGAAGAACAGGACGGCCAGCAGCAGGATGGTCCTCCGGCGCCCCCAGGCGTCGGAGATGCGTCCGCCGGACAGCGCACCGATCGCGGCCGCGAAGACGAGCGAGCTGGTGACCACGCCCTCGGTGAACGGGGTGAGGCCGAGCTCTGCCGACATCGGCCGCAGCGCGCCGTTGATCACGCCGGTGTCGTAGCCGAAGAGCAGGCCGCCGAAGCAGGCGACGACGGAGATGAGACCGAGGCGTTTGCGATGCGGTCCGGAGGTGAGCGGAGGCAGCACAGCAACTGCTTCCCGGGGTGACGAGGTGGCCATCGAAGGGTCCTTTGTTCAGGCGCAGCCGTTGCGCTCGTGACGGTGCAGTGTCGTCGGTTCAAGGGGACGCTCGGAGAGTGACGCACGTCTCACTGGCCTGATGTCACAATGTTAGGACATGAAAGCAAAGCGGGGAACCCCGGTCCGGAAATTTCTGTGACCGCCGCAGCATCGCCCGCCGGGATCCGGACGGAGGGGGGGCGGCGGAGAGGAGGAGCGGCGGAGGCGGTGGCCGGCCGGGTGGCGCCGTGCCCCGCACGGGTGCCGCTAGACGAACAGCAGGACCGCCACGGCCGCGGGGGCCGTCCAGCGCAGCGACTTGCCGGTGAGGTTGTGCACCACGCCCAGGAGCGTGCAGCAGACCACGGCCGTGGCGACGGAGGCCCACCCGCCGAGGATCAGTCCCGGCAGGGCGAGCAGGAGCCCGAGGACGAGCCCGCCCAGCGGGGCCGCCTGCGTCCAGTGGGCCGGCCGGCGCAGCTCCACGGCCTGCTGCACGCACGTCAGGACCAGGGCGAGGAGCACGGACCGGCCCACGTGGTAGGCCGCGAAGCCCACCATGCCCAGCCACGCGCCCCCGCCGTAGTCGGCGTAGAGGTCCAGATAGAGCTGGATCGGCTGGACGCGCCACTCGCCGACGAGGAAGACGGGCAGGATGACCCCGAGCAGAATCGCCAGCACGAACAGCACCAGGGCGGTGGTGGTCCGCCGGTGGTCGACCGCCGGGGAGAGGGGAGGGGCTGAGGGCGGAGGGGCCGCGGGGTCCGCAGCCCGGTGCCGCAGCCACGCCACGAGGCCCCGCTGGATCCCCCACCAGACCGCGCCGAGGCAGAGCCAGGCGAAGACCTGCCAGCCCAGCGGGTAGACATCGGGGATCTCGCCGGTGAAGGTGAGCACCGTGCCGTCGACCACGGCCTCCAGCCCGAGGGCCACGAACGCGAAGGTCGCGATCGAGACGAGGAAGCCGGGATCGGCGGGGGCGAACGCCCGGTTCTCGGGGGAATCGGCAGAGCTCATGGGGTCAGTCAATCAAGAAACGCCGGGCCGCACGCGCGCGTCCCCGGTTGTGGCCGCCGTTTCGGCATGCACTACAGTCTCGTACAGGGAGTGCACCGCTTCGTCCCGCGCCCGGAAACGGCTTTCGCGGAACGGTCCGGACGCATCCGCCGGGCCTCGGCCGGGAGGATGCGAGGCGCTCCGTTCACCACCAGGTCGGAGGACGACCCGCGTACTGCCCGGGTCGCCGCCGACCACGACTTCGACGAAGAAGGGCATTCACCCGTGGACCTGTTCGAATACCAGGCACGCGACCTGTTCGAGAAGCACGGCGTCCCCGTGCTCCAGGGCATCGTCGCGA
This sequence comes from Kocuria rhizosphaericola, assembly GCF_044462205.1. NCBI lineage: Bacteria > Bacillati > Actinomycetota > Actinomycetes > Micrococcales > Micrococcaceae > Kocuria > Kocuria rhizosphaericola. The sequence goes on from NZ_JBISWK010000164.1 coordinate 25,420, forward strand.
CCACCCCCGAAGAAGCAAGGGCCGCCGCCGAGAAGATCGGCGGTGTCACCGTCGTGAAGGCCCAGGTCAAGGTCGGAGGCCGCGGCAAGGCCGGAGGCGTCAAGGTCGCCAAGAACGCCGACGAGGCCTACGAGTACGCCCAGCAGATCCTCGGCATGGACATCAAGGGCCACACCGTCCACCGGGTCATGATCGCCCAGGGCGCGGACATCGCCGAGGAGTACTACTTCTCGATCCTGCTGGACCGCGCCAACCGCTCGTACCTGGCCATGTGCTCCGTCGAGGGCGGCGTGGAGATCGAGCAGCTCGCCGTCGAGCGGCCCGAGGCCCTCGCCCGCGTCGAGGTCGTCCCCACCGAGGGCATCACCGAGGCCAAGGCCCAGGAGATCGTCCGCGAGGCCAAGTTCGACGACGAGACCGCCGCGAAGGTGGTCCCCGCGCTCGTGAAGCTGTGGGACGTGTTCAAGAACGAGGACGCCACGCTCGTCGAGGTCAACCCGCTGGTGAAGACCGGCGAGGGGCAGATCATCGCCCTCGACGGCAAGGTCACCCTCGACGAGAACGCCGAGTTCCGCCAGCCCGACCACGCCGCGCTCGCGGACAAGTCCAGCGCCGATCCCCTGGAGGAGAAGGCCAAGGAGCACGACCTCAACTACGTCAAGCTCGACGGCGAGGTCGGCATCATCGGCAACGGCGCGGGCCTGGTCATGTCCACCCTGGACGTCGTGGCCTACGCCGGCGAGAAGCACGGCAACGTCAAGCCGGCCAACTTCCTGGACATCGGCGGCGGGGCCTCGGCCGAGATCATGGCCGCCGGCCTGGACGTGATCCTCAACGATCCGCAGGTGAAGTCCGTGTTCGTCAACGTCTTCGGCGGGATCACCGCGTGCGACGCCGTGGCCAACGGCATCGTCAAGGCCCTCGAGATCCTCGGTGACGAGGAGGACAAGCCGCTCGTGGTCCGCCTGGACGGCAACAACGTCGAGGAGGGGCGGCGCATCCTCGCCGGCGCCAACCACCCGCTGGTCACCCTCGCCGAGACCATGGACGAGGGCGCGGACAAGGCTGCCGAGCTCGCCCACGCCGCCAACTGATCCGTCGACCGGACGAACACTTCTAAGGAACGAACAGCAATGTCTATCTTTTTGAACAAGGACTCCAAGGTCATCGTTCAGGGCATCACCGGCGGCGAGGGCACCAAGCACACCGGTCGCATGCTCGCGGCGGGGACCCAGGTCATGGGCGGGGTCAACGCCCGCAAGGCCGGCACCACCGTGGCCCACCAGGACAAGGACGGCAACAGCGTCGAGCTGCCGGTCTTCGGCACGGTCGCCGAGGCCGTCGAGAAGACCGGCGCGGACGTGTCGATCGTCTTCGTCCCGCCGGCCTTCACGAAGGACGCCGTGGTCGAGGCCGTCGACGCCGAGGTCCCGCTGGTGGTCGTGATCACCGAGGGCATCCCGGTGCAGGACTCGGCCGAGTTCTGGGCCTACGCCAAGTCGAGGACCGGTGCGGACGGCAAGCAGACCACCCGCATCATCGGCCCGAACTGCCCCGGCATCATCACCCCCGGCGAGTCGCTGGTCGGCATCACCCCGGCCAACATCACCGGCAAGGGCAAGATCGGCCTGGTCTCCAAGTCCGGCACCCTGACCTACCAGATGATGTACGAGCTGCGGGACATCGGATTCACCACCGCCATCGGCATCGGCGGCGACCCGGTCATCGGGACCACCCACATCGACGCCCTCGAGGCGTTCGAGGCGGACCCGGAGACCGAGGCCATCGTGATGATCGGCGAGATCGGCGGCGACGCCGAGGAGCGCGCCGCGGACTTCATCAAGGCGAACGTGTCCAAGCCGGTCGTCGGCTACGTCGCCGGCTTCACCGCCCCCGAGGGCAAGACCATGGGCCACGCCGGCGCCATCGTCTCCGGCTCCTCGGGCACGGCCCAGGCCAAGAAAGAGGCCCTCGAGGCCGCGGGCGTGAAGGTCGGCAAGACGCCGTCCGAGACCGCCCAGCTCATGCGGGAGATCTTCGAGGGCAAGTGATCCGGCGGGTCCCGGCCCGTTGACCCGCCGCACGAGGAAGGCCCCGTCCACGATGTCCGTGGACGGGGCCTTCCGCATGTCCCCGTCCCGGGCCGGACGGCTTCCCCTGCCGTCGTGCACCCGGGCCCGTCCAGCCCGGACCGGAGCGGGACACCACTTAGACGTTATGTCTTTACAAACTGACCTGATGTCGTATTCTGGTTGTGATCCGGACCACTGATCGGCCGGGCGCCCGGTCTCTCCACCGTGACGCCGGTCCAGCACCAGAAAGCAGGTCACCATGGCGCAGCAGAGGGCGACCACCACGACCGCCGACGCGGCGGCACAGCAGAAGAAGCCCGTGCTGATCGGCACCGCCCCGGACTCGTGGGGCGTGTGGTTCCCCGACGACCCCCGGCAGACGCCGTGGGAGCGCTTCCTCGACGAGGTCGCCGAGGCCGGCTACTCCTGGATCGAGCTGGGCCCGTACGGCTATCTGCCCACCGACCCCGCCCGGCTCGCCGACGAGCTGGCCCAGCGCAACCTCAAGGTCTCCGCCGGCACCGTCTTCACCGCCTTCCACCGGGGCGCGGCCCAGTGGGACGAGGCGTGGGAGCCCGCGCGGAAGGTCGCCGAGCTGACCGCTGCCATGGGCGGAGAGCACATCGTGGTCATCCCGGCCATGTGGCGCGACGACGTCACGGGCGAGGCCCTCGAGGACGAGCACCTGAGCACCGCGCAGTGGAACGCCCTGTGCACGGGCCACGACCGGCTCGGCAAGGTGCTGCGCGAGGAGTACGGCCTGCAGCAGCAGTTCCACTCGCACGCCGACTCCCACGTGTGCGGCCAGCCCGACATCGAGACCTTCCTCCAGCGCACCGACCCCGAGCTGGTCACCCTGTGCCTGGACACCGGCCACGCCGAGTACGGCGGAGCGTCCTCCGTGGACCTGATCCGCAAGTTCCCCGAGCGGATCGGCTACCTGCACCTCAAGCAGATCGATCCCGTGGTCCTCGAGCGCGTGCGCCGGGAGAACCTGACCTGGGCCGCGGCCAATCTGGCCGGTGTGATGGTCGAGCCGCCCGCCGGCCTGCCCGACCTCGCGGAGGTCGTCGCGGAGGTGGAGAAGCTGGACCGGCCGATCTTCGGCATCGTCGAGCAGGACATGTACCCCGTCTCCTCCTTCGACGTGCCGCTGCCCATCGCCACCCGCACGCGCTCCTACCTGCTGGGCTGCGGCTCCCGCACCCGCGTCCGCTGACCCGTCCGCGCACCACAGACCTGGAGGACCGTCCATGAAGATCGCCCTCGATCCCACACCGTTCCACTCCACCCACTCCCTGCTCGAGTTCCCCCGGCTCGCCGCCGAGCTCGGCTACGAGTACCTGCAGCTGACGCCGCACGCGGACTTCCTGCCCTTCTTCAACCACCCCAAGGCCGACGACCGGCTCGTCGCGGACCTGCGGACGGCCTGCCGCGACGCCGGGGTGCAGATCGCCTCCGTGCTGCCGGTGCTGCGCTGGTCCGCCCCGGACCCCGACGCCCGCGAGGCGGCCGTGCGGTACTGGAAGCGCGCCATCCGGATGACGGTGGACCTCGGGGTGCAGCAGATGAACACCGAGTTCCAGGGCCGGCCCGAGCTGGCCGAGGAGTCCGAGCGGGCGTTCTACCGCTCGATGGAGGAGCTGCTGCCCCTCGTCGAGCGCGAGGGCGTGCACATCGCGATCGACCCGCACCCCGACGACTTCGTGGAGCAGGGCCTGGCCGCCTGGCGGGTGATCCGGGGCGTGAACTCCCCGAACCTCGGCTTCGCCTACGTGGCCCCGCACACCTTCCACATGAAGGACGCGCCGCTGGAGATCATGGCCGCGGTGGGGGACCGGCTGCGCGTCGTCCACGTGGCCGACAGCATGGACCACCACCGTTCGCACGGGCTGCGCTACATCACCAACCCCCCGGGCAATGCGGCCCGGGTGCACCAGCACCTGAAGGTCGGCGACGGCGACGTGGACTGGGACGAGTTCTTCGGCGGGCTCGCCGCCAACGGCTTCCTCGACCGCGCGGAGACCGTGATGGTCTCCTCGGTCTTCGCCGAGAACGAGAACGCCATGGAGGTCTCCCGCTACCAGCTGGAGCAGATGCGCGAGCGCTCGGCCGCCGTGCGGAAGGCAGGAGCGCAGGCATGAGCTACGACGTCGTGACCCTGGGACGCATCAGCGTCGACATCTACCCGGACGACGTGGGCGTCGGTCTCGAGGACGTGACCACGTTCCGCAAGTACCTCGGCGGATCGCCGTCGAACGTGGCGGTCGCCGCGGCCCGCCACGGCGAGTCGACCGCGCTGATCACCCGCACCGGCGACGACCCGTTCGGCACCTATCTGCACCGCGAGCTCAACCGCTACGGCGTGGACGACCGTTTCGTGAGTCCCGTGCGGGGGCTGCAGACGCCCGCCACGTTCTGTGCGATCCGGCCGCCGGAGGACTTCCCGCTGTACTTCTACGGTCGGTTCCCCACGGCCCCCGACCTGCAGATCCGGCCGGAGGAGATCGACGCCGAGGTCGTGCGGGATGCGCGCATCCTGTGGTCCACCGTCACGGGCCTGTGCCAGGAGCCGTCCCGCTCCGCCCACTTCGCCGCGCACGAGGCCCGTCCGCGCGAGCAGCTGCGGGCGGATCAGCACACGATCCTGGACCTCGACTACCGGCCCATGTTCTGGGAGTCCGAGGAGGACGCCCGGGCACAGGTCCACGAGCTGCTCCAGCACGTGACCATCGCCATCGGCAACGACAAGGAGTGCGCGGTGGCCGTGGGGGAGGGCACCCCCGACGAGCAGGCCGACCGGCTGCTGGAGGCCGGCGTGCGGATCGCCGTGGTCAAGCTCGGGCCCGACGGGGTGATGGCCAGGACCCGCGACGAGCGCGTGGTCTCGGCCCCTGTCCCTGTGGAGACCGTCAACGGCCTCGGCGCCGGCGACTCCTTCGGCGGAGCCTTCTGCCACGGCATCAACCAGGGCTGGAGCCTCGAACAGGTCCTCGACTACGCCAACGCCTCCGGCGCGATCGTGGCGTCGAGGATCTCGTGCTCCGACGCCATGCCCGCACCCGACGAGGTCTTCCAGCTGCTGCGCGAACGCGGCCGCACCGTTCCCGAAGGAGTCACCCGATGACCAGGACGTCGCCCCTCGAGCTCGACACGGCCGATCCGCGCCGCTACGAGCACCTCACCCGGGTCCGGCTCGAGGAGCCCCGTGCGGTCCAGCGCGCCGCCGACTCCCGTCGCCGCCACCCCGGACCGGTGCACGGGCGGCAGAACTTCGTGGTCGCCGCGGACCACGCCGCCCGTGGCGCCCTGAGGGTCCGCGACGAGTCCGATGCCATGGCCGACCGGCGCAGCCTCCTGGACCGCCTGCAGATCGCCCTGGCGAACCCTCTGGTCGACGGCGTGCTCGCCTCCCCGGACGTGCTGGACGACCTGCTGCTGCTCGGTGCGCTCGAGGGCAAGCTCGTCTTCGGCTCCATGAACCGCGGCGGACTGCCCGGGCTGGTCAACGAGATCGACGACCGCTTCACGGGGCACACCGCCCAGGCGCTGGACCGGGTCGGCGCCGACGGCGGCAAGATGCTCACCCGCATCTGCTTCGAGGACCCGCACACCAGCTCCGTGCTGGAGTCCACCGCCCGGGCGGTGGACTCCCTGGCCGCCCTGGGCCTCATCGCCATGGTCGAGCCGTTCATCTCCCGGATCACGGACCGGGGCATCGTCAACGACCTCTCGGCCGATGCCGTGATCCAGTCCGTGGCCATCGCCCAGGGCCTCGGCGGCACCTCCGCGCACACGTGGATGAAGCTGCCCGTCGTCGAGGACATGGAGCGCGTCATGGCGTCCACCACGCTGCCCACGGTCCTGCTCGGCGGGGATCCCAGCGGCCGGCCCGACGAGGTGTTCGCGACCTGGGAGGCCGCCCTCGCGCTGCCCGGGGTCCAGGGCCTGACCGTCGGCCGCACCCTCCTCTACCCCGAGGACGGCGACGTCGCCGGCGCCGTGGCCACCGCTGCGTCCCTGCTCAAGGGGCACCCCGTCGAGGAAGGAGCCGCCCGATGAGCGGCCGCACGCTGTCCGTCTCCCAGGCGCTCGTCGCGTTCCTGGCCAACCAGTGGACCGTGGACCGGATCGGCGCCGAGGAGTACCGGCAGCGCACGATCCCGGGCATGTTCGGCATCTTCGGCCACGGCAACGTGGCCGGGGTGGGCCAGGCACTGAAGCAGTTCCAGGCCGAGGACCCCGCCCTGATGCCCTACTACCAGGGCCGCAACGAGCAGGCCCAGGTGCACCAGGCCGTCGGCTACGCCCGGCACACCCGGCGCCGGGCCACCTTCGCGGTGTCCACCTCGATCGGCCCGGGATCCACCAACATGGTCACCGGCGCGGCCCTGGCCACCACGAACCGGCTGCCCGCGCTGCTGTTCCCCTCGGACCAGTTCGCCTCCCGGCGGCCGGACCCGGTGCTCCAGCAGCTCGAGCGCCCCGACGCCAACGACATCACCGTCAACGACGTCTTCCGGCCGGTCAGCCGCTACTTCGACCGCGTCTGGCGCCCCGAGCAACTCTTCTCGGCGCTGCTCAACGGCATGCGCGTGCTCACGGACCCGGCCGAGACCGGTGCCGTGACGATCGCGCTCCCGCAGGACGTGCAGGCCGAGCCGCTCGAGGTGCCCGAGGAGTTCCTCGCGCCCCGGGAGTGGCGGATCCGCCGGCCGGCCCCGGAGGAGGAGGACGTGCGAGCGGCCGTCGCGGCGATCCGCGCGGCCGAGCGGCCGGTGGTCATCGCCGGCGGCGGGGTGCACTACGCCTTCGCCACCGAGGCGCTGCGGGAGTTCGCCGAGGCCACCGGGATCCCCGTGGCCTACACCCAGGCCGGCGTGGGAGTCCTGGACTGGGACCACCCGCTGTGCCTGGGCGCGGTCGGCTCGACCGGGTCCACCGCGTCCAACGCGGTGGTCGCTGACGCCGATCTGGTGATCGGCATCGGCACCCGGTACGAGGACTTCACCACCGCGTCCCGCACCGCGTTCCAGCACCCGGACGTGCGCTTCGTCAACATCAACGTGGCCGCCTTCGACGCCTACAAGCAGGGCACCGCCGTGCCGGTCGTCGCCGATGCCCGCAAGACCCTCGTCGAACTGACGAAGGCACTCGGGGGCTACCGGGTGGGTGCGGACCTCGCCGAGACCGTCGAGCGGGAGAAGCAGCGCTGGGACGCGACCGTGGACGCGGCCTTCGGCGAGCGGCACCTCCCGCTGCCCAGCCAGAACGAGATCATCGGGGCCGTCAACGAGGCCATGGACGACCGCGACGTCGTCGTGTGCGCCGCGGGCTCGCTGCCCGGTGACCTGCACAAGATGTGGCGGGTCAAGGACGCCTACGGCTACCACGTCGAGTACGCCTTCTCGTGCATGGGCTACGAGATCGCCGGCGGGCTCGGGGTCAAGCGGGCCGCCGTGGCCGAGGCGGAGCGGGCCGGCACGCCGCAGGACGCGCGCGACGTCGTCGTCATGGTCGGGGACGGCTCCTACCTGATGATGCACACCGAGCTCGTCACGGCCGTGGCCGAGGGGCTCAAGCTCGTGGTGGTGCTCGTCCAGAACCACGGCTACGCCTCGATCGGCGCCCTGTCGGAGCAGCTGGGGTCCCAGCGCTTCGGCACGAAGTACCGCTACCTCGACGAGGAGCGGCACAGCTTCGACGACGGCTCGACGCTGCCGATCGACCTCGCCACCAATGCCGAGTCCCTCGGCGTGCGCGTGCTGCGCGTCGAGCCCGGCGAGGGCGTGGTCGACCGGCTGAAGGAGGCCGTCGGGCAGGCCAAGGACGTGCCGGAGGGCTCCGGTCCCGTGCTCGTGCACGTGGAGTCGGACCCGCTGGTCGACGCGCCCAGCTCCGAGTCCTGGTGGGACGTGCCCGTCACGGGCACCGCCACCCTGTCGTCCACCCAAGAGGCCTACGAGGTCTACCAGCAGCACAAGTCCCGGCAGCGCCCGCTGCTCGGGAACTGAAGGAGGAGTCCCATGACCCAGCAGATCGACAAGACCCAGCAGCAGGTCCAGCACGTCGAGCACTTCATCGACGGCGCCCGCACCCCCGGCACCGGGGACCGCACGCAGGAGATCTACAACCCCGCCACCGGCGAGGTGTCCGGCATCCTGCACCTGGCCACCGACGAGGACCTGCAGACCACGGTGGCCGCGGCGCGGAAGGCCGCGGACTCATGGGGCGACGTGTCCCTGTCGAGGCGTACCGCGGTGCTGTTCAAGTTCCGTGAGCTCGTGGCCGCCCACACCGACGACCTCGCCCGGCTGATCACCGCCGAGCACGGCAAGGTGCTCTCCGACGCCAAGGGCGAGGTGGGCCGCGGTCTCGAGGTCGTCGAGTTCGCCTGCGGCATCGCCGAGCAGCTCAAGGGGGAGTACTCCGACCAGTTCTCCACCGGCATCGACGTCTACTCCTTCCGCCAGCCCCTCGGCGTGGTCGCGGGCATCACCCCGTTCAACTTCCCCGTCATGGTGCCGCTGTGGATGGCCCCCGTCGCGATCGCCACCGGCAACGCGTTCATCCTCAAGCCCTCCGAGCGCGACCCCTCCCCGTCCCTGCTGATCGCCGAGCTGTGGCAGCAGGCCGGCCTGCCGGACGGCGTCTTCCAGGTCCTGCACGGCGGCAAGGAGGCCGTGGACGGTCTGCTGACCCACCCGGACGTGGACGGCATCTCCTTCGTCGGCTCCACCCCCATCGCCCAGTACGTCCACGAGACCGCGACCAAGCACGGCAAGCGGGTCCAGGCCCTCGGCGGGGCGAAGAACCACGCGATCGTGCTGCCGGACGCGGACATGGACTCCGCGGCCGACAACCTCACGGCGGCCGCCTTCGGCTCCGCCGGGGAGCGCTGCATGGCCGTGTCCGTGGCCGTGGCCGTGGGCGAGGCCGCGGACCTGCTCGTGGACAAGCTCGCCGAGCGGGCGAAGGACATCACCGTGGGCAACGGCATGGACGCCTCCTCCGACATGGGCCCGGTCATCACGCCTGCGTCCCGGGACCGTGTGCGCCGGATCGTCACCGCCGCCGAGCAGGACGGCGCCGCCGTCGTCGTGGACGGGCGCGACCTGGTCGTGGCCGACCACGAGGACGGCTTCTTCGTGGGCCCCACCGTCCTCGACAAGGTGCGCCAGGACATGCAGGCCTACGAGGAGGAGATCTTCGGGCCCGTGCTCGTGGTGCTGCGCGTGGACACCCTCGACGAGGGCATCGAGGTCATCAACGCCAACCCGTACGGCAACGGCACCGCCATCTTCACCTCCTCCGGCGCCTGGGCCCGCCAGTTCAAGCGCCGCGTGACCGTGGGCATGATCGGCGTCAACGTCCCGATCCCCGTGCCCGTCGCGTGGCACTCCTTCGGCGGCTGGAAGGCCTCGTTGTTCGGCGACCACCACATCTACGGGCCCGACGGGGTGCGCTTCTACACCCGCGGCAAGGCCGTCACCGAGCGGTGGCCCGAGCCGCACCACGCCTCCGGGGCGTCCTTCGCGTTCCCGTCCTCGTCCGACCACTGAGTCCAGCCTGTCCCACGGCCGGCGGTTCCCAGTCGCTGTGCCCGGACCTCGGGTTCCGTCCCCGCCCCGCCCTCGAAGGCGTGGCAGGGACGGGGACCACGCAGCTTCCACCACCATCCGGACCGACCTGGTCCACACGCCCCCAGCGGGCGGAAGGAGATTCACCATGACCACCACCCTGCGCGTAGCCGTCGTCGGAGCCGGCCGCATGGGCGCCGACCACATCGAGCGCATCCACCGCCGGACCAACGGCGCCGAGATCGCCGCCGTCGTCGACATCGACAGGTCCCGGGCCGAGGCCGCCGTCGCCCACATCCCCGGCGCGGTCGCCCACACGGACTTCCAGGAGGTGCTCGACCGCGACGACGTCGACGCCGCCCTGATCGCCACTCCGGGGTTCCTGCACGAGCAGGTGCTGCTGTCCGCGATCGAGCACGGGCTGCCCACCCTGTGCGAGAAGCCGCTGACCCCGGACGCGGAGTCCTCCTGGCGCGTGGTCGAGGCGGAGGCCGCCGCCGGCCGGCAGTTCGTCCAGGTCGGCTTCATGCGCCGCTTCGACGCGGGCTACCTGGCCCTGCGCCGGATGATCGAGGAGAAGGCCTACGGGGAGCTGCTGACCCTGCACCACCAGCACCGCAACCCCACCACTCCGGCCGGCTTCACCAACGAGATGATCATCCACGACACGGTGGTGCACGAGTTCGACGCCGTGCGCTTCTTCACCGGGGAGGAGATCACCTCCGTGCAGGTGCGGATCGGGCGTTCCACCCGCAACGCCCCGGAGGGCCAGAAGGACCCGCAGCTGGTGCTGATGGAGACGGAGTCCGGGGTCCTCGCCCAGGTCGAGGCCTACGTCAACGCCCAGTTCGGCTACCAGGTCGCCACGCAGGCGTCCTTCGAGACCGGGGTGGTGGGCATCGGCGGCGACACCGAGCCCTACGTCCGCACGGCCGGCACGTGGGGCGGCAGCGTCACCCCGGGCTTCGAGGAGCGTTTCGCCGAGGCGTACGACCGTGAGATCCAGGCGTGGGCCGACGCCGCGGCGCGCGGGCGGATCGGGGGTCCCTCGGCGTGGGACGGCTACGCCACGGCGGCCTGCTGCGAGGCAGGCGTCCGCGCCCAGGCGAGCGGGGAGATCGTGCCTGTGCGCATGCAGCCCAAGCCGGAGCTCTACGGCGCGGCACAGGTTCCCGCACGCGCCTGAGCGGCAGCGACGGGCCGGCGT
>NZ_JBISWK010000165.1:0-808 GCF_044462205.1 Kocuria rhizosphaericola
CCCCCGACGCATTCCACTTCCTCCTGGCAGGAGTCCTCGACCCAGGAGAGAAGCATGACGGACAGGATCGGCATCTCCGTCATCGGCGCCGGCATGGCAGGCCCACGCGGCGGCCCACCGTGTGGCGCCCGCGCTCTACGACCCCGTCCTGTCCCCGTTGCGCCACGTCGCCATCGGTGACGTCAACGAGACGGTGGGCGGTCACGTCGCCCGCCGCTACGGCTACGAGAAGGCCGTGGGGTCCTGGGAGGCGATCGCGGAGGACCCGGAGATCGACGTGGTCGGCGTCGTCGTCGCGAACCGCTGCCACCGCCAGGTCGTCGAGGGCCTGTTGGAGGCCGGCGACACCTACGAGCCGGTCGAGAACGACGACTACGCGGCCTGCTCGGCAGATTTCGCCCAGGGCGCGGGCAGCCTCGAGGTCTCCCCGGGTGGCGGCCGGGCACCCGAACACGCTGATCTCCGTGGTGTTCTGCGAGAGGGGCGCGGCGCGGTTCCACCAGCTGCCCCCCGCCGAGATCGAGCTGCTCCTCACGGACGGTCCCGAGGCCACCGACGGCTCCGGCCAGAACGACGCCTTCGGCCACCAGGCCCGCGCCTTACTGGAGGAGGTCGCCGGTCTCGAGGAGTCGGCGTCCCTGCCCGGCAACGCCTCCTTCGCGGACGGCGTGTACAACATGGTGGTCCTGGAGGCGGCCGTGGAGTCCGCCGCCCAGCACGGGAGGAAGGTCACCCTGTGAAGTTCGGCGTCCACAACGCGATCCTGCACGACCGCCCGCTCCCCGATGCGCTGAAGCGTCCGCCCGTG
>NZ_JBISWK010000166.1:0-15604 GCF_044462205.1 Kocuria rhizosphaericola
CACGGGCGGTGCCGAGGGTGCTCAGCGGCCGAAGGGCAGCCGCGGGTCGACGGCCGACTCGTCCCAGGTCCGGCGGATCCAGCCGTGGTGGGGGTCGTCGCTGATGAGCCACTCGCGCACCCGGCCCGGGCCGGCCATGACGTTGAGGTAGTACAGGTCGTAGCCGGGGGTCGCCATGGCGGGACCGTGCCAGCCGTAGGGCACCAGGACGACGTCGCCCGAGCGCACCTCCGCGTTGACGTCGATGGGGCGGTCGTCCGAGGCGTAGACCCGCTGGTAGCCCATGGGATCGGTGCCGCCGCCCTCCGGCACGGGCATGCCCTCGGCGAGCTGCGTCTCGAAGTAGTAGATCTCCTCGAGGGCGGTCTCCCCGTCCTTCTCCTCGTCGTGCTTGTGCGGCGGGTAGGAGGACCAGTTGCCGGCGGGGGTGAGCACCTCGCAGACGATGAACCGGTCGGCCTCGAGCGCGGCGGGCGTGCCGAAGTTGTGCACCTGACGGGAGCAGCTGCCCGCGCCGCGCAGCTCCACCGGTATCTTCTCGCGGCCCACGAGCCGGGTCGGGTGCTCCGCGCGAGCGGGCGCCGAGGCCACGGCCACCCGGCCGCCGGTCCCGGTGGAGACGGTCAGGTCCCGGCGGATCCCGGTGTAGAGGACATCGGTGGGACCGGCGAAGACGGACGGGCGGCCGGCGAGCTCGTAGCCCTGCCCGCCCGTCTCGGCCGTGAAGCTGCCCGAGAGGGGCACCACGATGCGCTCCTCCTCGGCGGCGTCCAGGGCGATCCGGTCACCCGGGCCGAGGTCGGCCACGCGCAGGCCCGTGTGGGCCCAGCCGGGGACCTCGGTGGCCGAGTCGTGGCCGCCGAGCGAGACGAACCAGCCGTCCTGGGCGGCGGAATCCTTGGGGTGGACCCACTCGCGGCGGGAGGTGTCGGTGCGCATGAGGTCGGTGTGCCTTCCGGTGTCGTCGTGCGGTGGTCCCGGGCCGGGGCGGTGCTCCCGCGCTCAGCGCTGGACGAGGGTGAGCTCGAACGTGTACTTGTCGGCCCGGTACACGTGCCGGCCGGTCTCGACCTGGCGGCCGAGGTCGTCCATGGCCGTGCGGTGCATGCTGACCAGCGCGGCACCGGGTTCCACGCCCAGCTGCTCCGCCTGGAACGCGTCGGCCGAGACCGCGCCCACCCGCTGGTGCGCGAGCTGGAAGTTGACGCCCTGGCCGCGCATGAGGGAGTACAGGCCCTCGTCCTCGAGCTGCTCACGCGTGAGCTCGCACAGCTTGCCGGGGATCCAGTTCTCCATGAGGGCCAGCGGCTCGCCGTCCGTGCTGCGCCGCCGCACGAGGTGGTAGACCTCGTCGCCCGGTGCGAGTCCGAGCAGCAGGGCCACCTCGTCGTCGGCGGGCACCCGGGCGAAGTCCAGCACTGTGGTGCTGGGCCTGCCCCCGCTGCGCTGGAGGTCCTCGTGCAGGCTGGTCAGCTCGAGCGAGCGGCGGACCTGGCTGCCCACCACCTGTGTGCCCACTCCGCGCTTGCGCACCAGCAGGCCGGCGCGGACGAGCTGGTCCATGGCCTTGCGCATGGTGGGGCGGGACAGGTTGAGCCGGTTCGCGAGGTCGATCTCGTTGTCCAGCTTGGTCCCGGGGGGCAGCTCACCGCTGCGGATCGCGTCCTCGAGCCCCTGCGCCACCTGGTGGTAGAGCGGCACGGGGGAGGACTTGTCGACCGTGAGGTGGAGTGGGCCGGACATGGAGACCTCCAGGGGCTGGGCCGTGCGTGCACAACTGCGGACTTCCTCCATTGTGGACATGTGGATGTACATATGTCCATACATTCTATTGACATCGGTGATCCAGGTCACTCAGGATGAACCACGGGCGCAACGGTGCCTCGAGGAGCGAGACCCCGCGGCGACATCAGGAGCACGTCCATGACTCCACGACGGGCTGTTCTCGAGTCCCAGGCACTCCCTCGCGCCCGGACTGACTCCGGCCCCGCGTCCTCGGAGCATCCCCGAGCACGGGGCCGGTCCCACGCCACCGCGCCCTCCGGAGAGGAAGTCCCGCCATGACCGTCAGGATCGGCCTGATCGGTGCCGGCCGCATCGGCGCCGTGCACGCCGCTCACCTCGCCGCGCTGCGCGACCCCGGGGGCGAGCCCGCGGTGCGGTTGAGCATCACGGACGCCCTGCCCGAACAGGCGGCCGCCGTGGCCGGCCGGACGGGTGCGACGCCGCGGCCCACGGTCCGGGCGCTGCTCGACGACGGCGTGGACGGCCTCGTCGTCGCGACCGGCACGGCCACCCACCCGGAGCTGATCCGGGTCGGGCTGGAGGCGGGGCTGCCGGTCTTCTGCGAAAAGCCGGTGGCACTGTCCGTCGACGAGGCGCTGCCCCTGCTGGACGAGATCGAGCGCGTGCAGGGTGTGGTGCAGATCGGTCACCAGCGCCGCTTCGACCCCGGCTACGTGCGCGCCCGGGAGCTCTGCGCCGCGGGCGAGCTGGGCCGGCTGCACACCGTGCGCGCCGTGACCGGTGACATGACCCCGCCGCCCCTCGAGTTCCTCGCGACGTCGGGCGGGCTGTTCCGCGACTGCTCCGTGCACGACGTCGACGTCCTCCGGTGGATCACCGGCCGCGAGGTCGTCGAGGTGTACGCCCGCGGATCCAACAACGGCGATCCCCGCATCGGCGAGGTGGGCGACGTCGACACCGCCCTCGCGGTGCTCACCCTCGACGACGGCACGGTGGCCACCGTGGCCGCGACCCGATACAACGGCGCGGGCCACGACGTGCGGCTCGAGCTGCAGGGCCCCCAGGGCTCGGTGGCCGTGGGGATGGACGAGCACATGGCCATGCGCTCCGCCGAGCCGGGGGTCGGCTTCCCGGCAGGGCCGCCGCACACCACGTTCCACGAGCGCTTCGCCGAGGCCTACCGCCGCGAGATGGCGGCCTTCGTGCGTGTGGTGCGCGGGGAGATCCCGAGTCCCTGCACGGCCCGTGACTCCGTGGCCGCCTCCCGGGTGGCCGACGCCGCGCAGCGTGCGCTCGAGACGGGCGCCGTCGTCCGGGTGGAGCCCCTCGGGGCGGCCGACGGCTCGGGACGGGCGGCCGGCCGCGCGTGACCGCCGGGCGCCCCGGGGGCTCGGCTCAGACCAGGACGATGGTGCGGTTGCCGGAGAGCACCACGCGGCCCTCGGCGTGCCACTTCACCGCGCGGGACAGCGCCTGCATCTCGGCGTCGCGGCCCACCGCCACGAGATCCGCCGGGGTGTGGGCGTGGTCCACGGGCATGACCCGCTGGGCGATGATGGGGCCCTCGTCGAGGTCCGCCGTCACGTAGTGGGCCGTGGCCCCCACCATCTTCACGCCCCGGGCGTAGGCCTGGTGGTAGGGCTTGGCGCCCTTGAACGAGGGCAGGAACGAGTGGTGGATGTTGATGCACCTCCCCGAGAGCTCGCGGGTCAGCTCGTCGGAGAGCACCTGCATGTAGCGGGCCAGCACGACCAGCTCGACGTCGTAGTGGTCCACGAGGTCCAGCAGCCGGCCCTCGGCCTGCGGCTTGGTCTCGGCCGTGACGGGGATGTGGTGGAAGGGGACCTCGTGCCACTCCACGAGGCTCTTGTGGTCGAGGTGGTTGGAGACCACGGCCACGATCTCGATGGGCAGCTCGCCGATCCGGGTGCGGTGCAGCAGGTCCGTCAGGCAGTGGGAGAACCGGGAGACCAGCACGAGCACCCGGGTCCGGCGCTGCACCGGGACCAGCCGGAACCGCATGTCGTGCTGCTCCGCGACGGGGGCGAAGCCCTCGGTCAAGGACTCGACGGTGGCCGTCCCGGCCTCGCTGACGGTGTGGCAGCGGATGAAGAACTCGTCGGTGAAACGGTCGGAAAAGTGCTTCACGTCGAAGATGTCGCAGCCCTGCTGCGTCAGGTTGGACGTGATGGCGCTGACGAGCCCGTGGGCCTCGGGGCAGTGCACGGTCAGGACGTGTTCGACGGTCCCCTGGGCGGGCATGGGTGGGCTCCTCGGCGCTGGTGACGGGTGCGCCGCGCGGTGCGGTCTCGGCGAGGGCGCGCGCGGCCCTACGATCCTAGCCCCAGGGGTGCAGGGGCCCGGGACGGCGTGCCGGGCAGGGCCACCGGGGCGGAGCCGGTGCGGTGTAGACCGATGGCCGCGGGAACGGGCGGTAGGAGTCCGCCCGGCGCGGGGAGAGATGCGCCTCCCATGGAGGACCCGCGGCCATCGGCAGGCGTTCAACGCCTCAACAGAGGAGAGCCGTGGGCTGAGCGGCTTTCAGAACACGGATGCCGCAGACGGTGCACCCCCCAGTGCGTCCGAATCGGTCCGACCCGTGCAATTTCCCCCATTGCTGTGGTTCTCACCACGATCGCAACCTTATCCGAACCGGTACCGCGTCCGCATCCGATTTTGTCAGGGAATTCCCGGGGCGGGCCGTGAGCGCCCGGTCGTTGCGGTCCCGGGGGCCGACCCCTCGGGCCCGCGAGTGGCGGATCGGCGGAGAATGCCGCTCCGACCAGGCCGTTCACCGTCGAGCCGGTCTTCGTGCCGTTCCCTCGGTTCCCCCGCCTGTCCCCGGAAGTGAGGACAGGGTCTGTTCGCGTTCGTGACCCTCAGGCCCCGATCAGGCGACGCTCGTGTTGAACAGCAGCCCGAGGAGATAGGTGGCCAGGGCGGCGCCGTAGCCGATGGCCAGCTGGCGCAGCCCGCGCTTCCAGGGGGAGGCCCCGGAGAGGAGCCCGACGAGGCCTCCGGTGACCAGCAGCGCGATCCCGACCAGCACCAGGGCCACGACCATCGCGAGGACCCCGGTGAGACCCGCCAGGTACGGCACGATCGGGATGATCGCGCCGGAGGCGAAGAAGCAGAAGCTGGACGCCGCCGCCCCCAGGTCCGTGCCCAGGGCCATGGTGGCGTGCGGCGCCGGCTCGTCCTCGACGGTGTCCTGGAACGACCGGGAGGGGTCGCAGTCGCACTCGAAGAAGCCCAGCCGCTCCGCGGCGCGGTGCTCGGCGGCTTCCTCGCTCATGCCCCGCGCCCGGTAGATCAGCACGAGCTCGTTGGCGTCCAGGTCCAGGTTCGGTGCCACGTGCAGGGTCACCTGGGTCGGCTGGGAGGCGTCGAGCAGCTCGCGCTGCGAGCGCACGGACACGAACTCCCCGGCCCCCATGGACAGCGCGCCCGCGAGCAGGCCGGCGATCCCCGCGAAGAGCACCATCCCGGGGGAGGTCCCGGTGGCGCCCACGCCCATGACCAGCGCGAGGTTGGACACGAGGCCGTCGTTGGCCCCGAAGACCGCCGCCCGGAAGTTGCCGGAGAGCTTGTGCCGGCCCTCGGTGGCGAGCGCGCGGATGATCTCCTCGTGCACGGCCTCGTCCGCCGCCATGGCGTCGGACGCGTCCTGCTCGCGCTCGTAGGGGGAGCGGCTCTCGGCGCGCTGGATCAGTGCCAGGACGAAGACGGAGCCGAAGTGCGTGGCGAGGAAGATCAGCAGCCGGGAGTACAGGGACGGGCGGGCCTCGGCCCCCACGTGGGGGCCGAGCAGACGGACCCAGTGCTCGGCGTGGCGATGCTCGGCCTCGGCGACCTGGCGCAGGATCTCCTGCTCCCGGCCGGTGCTGCGGGCGGCGAGGAGGCTGTAGATCCGCGCCTCGGCGCGCTCCTCCGCGAGGTACTTGCGCCAGCGGCGGATCTGCCCGCGCTCGGGTCGGTCCGTGCGGGCGGGATCTCCCCGGGGGGCGGGGGATTCGGCGTCGGGTGCGGGTGTCATGGGGCCTTCCTCGGGCCCGGGCGGCTCGGGGCGCGCGGGGGCCGGCCGGGGGTGCGGTGTGGTCGGGAAGGTCTCGTTCGCCCGCGGGCACGGGTGGGCTGCCGGGACTCCTCGTCGAGACCGGGATGGCGACAGACCGACGGGTGCGAGGCACCCGGGAACTACTCCCCTTCGCTTCCCGACGAGTGTAGACCGGCGGCGGCGCCCCCGGGATTCGGTGCGCCGAAGCCGTGCGGGCCGCTCAGCGGGAACCGGCCGTCGCGGGGCGGCGCAGGATCGCGTACGCCGCGATGCCCGCGAGCATGCCCCAGAACGGGGAGACGATGCCGTAGGGGGCGATCCCGGAGACGGTGACCACCAGGGTGATGAGCGCCGCCTCGATGACCGCAGGCTGGTGCCGGCCGGGGTGCATGCTGTCGAAGAAGGACCCCTGCAGCGCGCCCAGCAGGGCCACACCGGCGAGGGCCGTGATCATCCCCGGAGGGATCGCCGAGAACGCGGCGACGATGGTGTCCGCGAACAGGCCGAAGAGGATGTAGAAGAATCCGCACGAGACGCCGGCCACGTAGCGCCGGCCGATGTCCGGGTGGGACTCGGGGCTGGTCGCGATGCCCGCGGTCACGGCGGCGAGGTTCAGGGCGTGGCTGCCGAAGGGCGCGAAGGCGACCGACGCGACGCCCGAGGCGCCGAGCAGCAGACGGTCCCGGGCGGCGTAGCCGGCGGTGTGCATCATGGCCAGGCCGGGGGCGTTCTGCCCGGCCGCGGTCACGATCAGCAGCGGGATGCTGATCCCGGCGATCGCGTCCCACGAGAACGTGGGCAGCGTCAGCACCGGCTGGGTGAGGGAGAGGTCCAGGACCACCGGCTCGATCCGCCCCCGGACGACGGCCATCAGCACGCCCAGGGCCAGCGCGGCGAAGACGGCGTAGCGGGGGAAGAACCGCCGGCCCAGGAGGTAGCCGAGGACGAGGGCGCCCGCCACCCACGGGTTCTCGACGACGGCCGCGGCGACCTTGATGGAGAAGGGGAACAGCACGCCCGCCAGGACGGCGGCGGTGATGGGCTTGGGCACCGCGGCCAGGATCCGCCCGATCAGCCCGGTCACGCCCAGGACCAGGCCCAGGACGCCGGTGACGACATAGGCGCCCACGGCGTCGGAGAAGGAGTAGTTGCCGAGCGAGGTGATCAGCAGCGCCGCCCCCGGGATGGACCACGCGACCATGACGGGCTGACGGGTCCACACGCTCATGATCGCGCACGTGATGCCGGAGCCGACCGAGATGGCCCACAACCAGGAGGAGGTGAGCTCCGGGCTGAGCCCGCCCGTCCGGGCGGCCTCGAGGACCACGAGCACGGGTCCCGAGTAGGAGACGACCACGGCCACGAGTCCCGCGAGGGTCGCCGACGCGGACCAGTCCCGCCGGAGTCCGCGGCCGGACTGCCCGGTCGGCCGGGTGGTGCTCGGCACGTGGCGGCTCATGGAGTGCTCCTGGGTGACAGAACGCGGGGTGGCAGAACGGTGGACCGTGCCAGCCTAGGGCGCAGGTTTCCCGGAGATAAATATCGATCCCGCATGATTCTCCATGTCCGGCATATGAGTCGGCCGGCGGGTCTCAGGAGTCGACGGTGTCCGGGGCCGCCGGCGTGCGCCACTGCCGGCGATCGGGGGCGATGACGGAGGCCTCGTCACGGGTCTCGGCGGGGAAGGAGCCCACGCCCCAGTGGAAGCGGTACGGGTCGGCGCAGCCCCAGCCGAAGCGCAGGCCCTCGACGAGCTTCTGCGCCGCCTCCGGGAAGCCCAGCGGGGCGGTGGTCCACGGCTGGTCCCAGCCCGCGGGCTCGTTCCACTCGTCCTCGTGGAAGAAGGTGGCGTCCACGGGCCAGGCCGCGTCCGTGAGCTGTCCGCCCGAGACCACGGCGCACTCCACGCCGTGCGGGCCGACCCCGGCCCACGCGACGGGCGCCTCCGTCCCGTCGTCGTCGCGCTCGTACTCGACGACGAGGAAGTCGTTCCAAGGCAGCCGGGCGAGCACGGTGGCGATGAGCCGGCGCAGGTCCTCCCACACGTCCTCGTCGGCCACCGGGGCGACCTCGTCCGGGAGGACCACGCCGATGCCGGCGCGGCCCAGCATCTCCTGGGCCTCCGGCGTGGCCAGGTCGGACCAGGTCCTCGTGTCGGCGAAGCCCTCCCCCGGGGGGTCGCCGGCGGGCTGGCGGGCGGAGGCGAAGCGCATGGCCTCCTCCCAGGAGCCGAAGAACCGGCGGACGCCGTCGAAGTAGGGCCGGCGGGTGCTGCCCGCCTCCTGCTCGACGACCCACCGGCCGTAGCGGGCCGTGGTGGGGTGGTGACCGGTGCTGCGGCAGTGGGAGAGGAACGCCGTCACGGCGGTCGCGTACTCCTCCTCCGTGAAGGCGTGCTCGAGGGCGGGCTCGGCACCGGCCCGCAGCCCGATCCGCTCGAGCGCCACGTCCCACCGCCCGCCGCCCAGGCGTTGGGAGACGGTGCGCTCGGGCACGGGCCAGTGGTTGGCGAGCACGCACAGGAAGTCGGAGTCGGTGCACAGCGCCAGCCGCGCGATCTCGTAGCTGTGCGCGCTGAGCGGACGGTAGGGCGGGTTCTGGAGGCAGTGCTGCTGCGCCGCCCCGATCAGGCCCAGGCACCGCCGGGTGAGGGCGCCGTCGGCGTCGGACGCCGCGAGCAGCGCGGTGACGTCGCGGACGAGGGCCGCGCTCAGGTTCAGGGCCGCGTAGTCCGGGGCCGGGTCCAGGCCGAGGTGCTGGGCCATGACGAGCCAGACGCCGGCGCCGATCGCGCCGTCGTTGATCTCCGGGGCGGAGGCGTCCTGCGGGAAGCGCTGCCCCAGGTGCGCGATCGCCGCGTCCAGGAGGGTGGTCGACTCCTCCGGGAACAGCAGCTGGAACCGCATCCGCACCTGGCCGCGGGTCATTCCTCGGTCAGCCATCGCGTGGATGAGCGAGCCATAGCGCTCCACGAAGGCTGCGAGGCCCGCCACGGCGTGAGGCATGGAAGGTCCTCCGCTCGGACGGTCGGAACGGCTCGGGGAAGGCGCCCGGGCCGAGGGGGCAACGCCGCCGCACGGCACCACGTCGCCGCACGATACCGCGCACTTCCGATGCTAGTCCCTGCTCGCCGGTTCCCGCGCGTGCGGGGAAATGTGACGGGCCCGCCGAGCATCGGTGGACGAAACCGCAGGTCAGGGCATCAGCAGGCCCCGGATGTCCTCGGCCGTGAGGGCGCTGGAGAACATCCTGTCGTCGTCCAGCACGGCGGTGAACAGCCTGGCCTTGCGCTCCTTGAGCTCCATGACCTTCTCCTCGATCGTGTCCCGGGCCACGAGCCGGTAGACCATCACCTTCTTCTGCTGGCCGATGCGGTGGGTCCGGTCCACGGCCTGCTCCTCGGTGGCCGGGTTCCACCACGGATCCAGGAGGAAGCAGTAGTCGGCCTGGGTGAGGTTGAGCCCGAAGCCGCCGGCCTTGAGGCTCACCAGGAACACGGGGACCTCGCCGGACGTGAACCGCTCGAGCACCCGGGCCCGGTCCGTCGTGGAGCCGTCCAGGTAGGCGTAGGGGATCCGCAGCTCGTCCAGGCGGGCCGCGGCCTTCTTGAGGAAGCTGGTGAACTGGCTGAACACGAGGGGCCGGTGGCCCTCCGCCACGATCTCGGGCAGGTGCTCGAAGAGCAGGTCGAGCTTGCTCGAGGAGACGTCCGCCGTGGGGTCCACGAGGGACGCG
The DNA here is from genome assembly GCF_044462205.1 of Kocuria rhizosphaericola. NCBI lineage: Bacteria > Bacillati > Actinomycetota > Actinomycetes > Micrococcales > Micrococcaceae > Kocuria > Kocuria rhizosphaericola. The sequence continues at coordinate 9,539 of NZ_JBISWK010000166.1, forward strand.
TCGAGGCTGAGCAGGCGCAGGGTGGTCAGGGACTGGAAGATGGTGAAGCGGTTGCGGTCGAGGTCGCGCAGCAGGCCCAGGACCTTCTGCCGCTCGCGCTGGAGGCGCGTGTCGTAGATCCTGCGGTGGGCGGGGGAGAGCTCCACCTCGATGGTCTGCTCGAGCTTGGGCGGCAGCTCGAGGTCCACGGACTCCTTGGTCCGGCGGAGCATCAGCGGCTTGACGCGGCGGCGCAGCCGGGCGAGCGCCGCGGCGTCCTCCCCGCGCTCGATGGGACGCTGGTAGGTCTCCGTGAACTTCCGCCGGGACGGGAACAGGCCGGGCGCGGTCAGGGACAGCAGGGCCCACAGCTCCACGAGGCTGTTCTCGAGGGGGGTGCCCGTGATGGCCAGCTTGAACGGGGCGTCGAGGTCCTTCGCCGCCCGGTGCGCCTTGGTCCGGGGGTTCTTCACGAACTGCGCCTCGTCGAGGAGCACCCCCGCCCAGGCGATCCCCCGGTAGGCGGGCTCGTCCAGGCGCAGCAGGGTGTAGGAGGTCACCACCACGCGGGCGCCCGCGGCGGAGTCCGCGAGCTCGGTGCCGGCCTTCGCCTGCGTGTCGGTCACGCCCACGACCGGCAGGGACGGGGCGAAGCGGCGGATCTCGGCCGTCCAGTTGGGCACCACGGAGGTCGGGGCGACCACCAGGAACGGCGGGAGGTCCGGGTCGCGCTCGACGGCGCGGCAGATCAGCGCGATCGCCTGCACGGTCTTGCCCAGGCCCATGTCGTCGGCGAGGATCCCGCCCAGGCCGTGGTCCCACAGCACGCTCAGCCACGAGTAGCCGTCGCGCTGGTACGGGCGCAGCTCGGCGTGCAGGGTCGCGGGGACGGGGGGCGCCTCGACGGCCTCGAGCTCGAGCAGGGAGCGCACGCCCTCCCGCCAGGCCTCGGCCTGGTCCGTGTCCGACGCGACGTCCTCGAAGTCCTGCCACAGCCCGGCCTGGTGCCGGTGGATGCGCAGCGGCCCCTCGGGGGTCTCCTGCAGCGAGCGCGCCTCGGCGATGAGCTCGCGCAGCCGGTCGAACTCGGGGCGGTCCAGGGAGAACCACGACCCGTCCGGGGCCAGCATCACGTCCTGGCCGAGGTCGAGGGCGCGGAAGACGTCGGCGAAGGAGATGTAGAACTCGCCCACCTTGACCGTGACACCCAGGTCGAACCAGTCGCGGCGCTCCGTGGCGGCGGTGCTGACGGTGATGGTGGGCGGGTCGGCGATCTGCTGGTAGGCCCGGCGCCCTCCGGTGTGCTCGATCCGCAGGTCCGGGACCTTCTCGAGGGCGGGCAGCCACTCGCGCACAAGCACCAGGGCGTCCTGCGCCACGTAGCTCGAGCGGCGGAAGTCCACGCCCGGTGCCCGGTGGCGGACCGCGGCGGTGACCGCCGTCTCCCAGGACGACTCGCGGTGCACGGGCTCGTCGGCGAGCGGGTCCTCGGGGCGGAACGGCAGCAGGATCCGGTCCCGGCCCTTCTGGTACTCCCACTCCCAGCGGGCGCGGATCGTGAGCTCCTGGTGCTCCAGGGTGAGCACCAGCTCGGGGTCCGCGACCTGCGGCAGCTCGATGGACCCGTCCCCGGTGTCCACGTCCATGCTGCGGTGCAGGCGCGGGAAGTAGCGGTCGAAGAACTCCTCGACCTCGTCCTCGGGGATCCGCAGACCGCCCGCCGTGTCCAGGAACCGCCGCTGCTCACGGGTGAGCCGGGTGGCCAGGGGCACGAGGCGCAGCGGGAAGACGTTGAGGTCCTCGGTGTCGGCGACGGCCTGCGGGTCCCCGTCCGGGGAGAACAGCCCGTGCCCGGGGTCGCCGATGATCCGGGCGGTGCCGAGGGCGATCCGGCGGCCGCCGCTGTCCACCGTGGGGCGCAGCTCGAGGTCCTTCCCGGGCCCCCGCAGCACGTCCACGTGGAAGCGTCCCGGCTCCTCGACCGTCACGGGCAGCCCGTGCTCCCGGCCGACCAGGGAGATCCCGGCGGCCTCCGCCCGGGCCAGGATGCCCCACAGCAGGGGAGAGGCGTAGGAGTCGAGCCGGATCCAGTGCCGGTCGTGCACCGCGTAGGGGGAGCGGGTGGCGCTGAGCGCCCGGAGCTCGTCGAACCAGTCGACCTGCGCGGGGTTCAGTGACCACTGACCCGCGTCCGCGGTGACGGTCTCCCAGTCCAGCCCGCCCTTGATCCACCCGCCCCGCCGGCCCCGGCGCACCGGGCGGACGTAGAGGTGCCACGGCGACCCGGCGCGGCCCGTGCCGTGCACGTACCGGTACGGCTCGCGGCGCAGGTCGAACTCGAGGGCGACGCCCTCGGTCTGCTCGGCCGGCGGTTCCGCCGGTCCCTCGCCGCCCAGGATCTCGGTCAGGGCGTCCTTCCAGTCGCTCGCGCCGCCCCGCCGCGCGGACGCGGGACCCTCCCGGGTCGGGGCGCCGGCCGGGGACGACGGCGCCGCGGTGCCGCCCTGCTGGTGGGCCCGGACCGCGGTCTCGAAGTTGTGGCGCAGCACCGTGGCGACGGCGTGCTTGCAGAAGCCCCCGGCCGGGCAGCTGCACCACGCGGACCCCGGCGCGCCGCCCGCACCGACGTGCACGGACACCGAGTACACCGCTCCGGTGCCCTCGACCTCGGCGGAGAGGCGCCCGGCCCCCTCGGCGCCCTGGGCCCACCGGACGGCGCGCACGCGCCCGGTGCGGAAGTACTCCTGGCCGCGGCGGAAGACGGCGGGCCCGGAGGCGGCGACGAGCCGCCGGGAGTCCACGAGGGGACCAGGAGGGGAGTGCATCCTCCCACCGTATCGGGCCGCGACGCCGGGCGTGCGGAGCGGGCTCGCGGGCTCTCTATAATCGAGGCGACCCCTCGAACGACGACAGCGGCCCCACGTGCGGCCGCGGACGGAGGACTCGTGCCCGACACTGCTGGGCTCCGCCTCGGAGACCATGCCATTGCCGACAGTGCCGAGGAGCTCGCCTACCTCCGCTGGAACGACGCCGTCTGCGCGGCCTTCTTCGGCCCGGAGCGGGCGGGGGAGCTGATCTACCTCGACCTCGACGACAAGACGCTCGCCGCGATCGGCGAGGAGCGCGGCCTCGACGGTCCCGCGACCCTGCGGGCGCTCGCCGACTCGGTGACCCCCCTGCTCGTGACCGACGACGGGCGGCGCTCGGTGTTCGACGTGTTCAACCGGCTCAACGGCCAGTGGTACCGCGCCACCCGCCGCAGCCTGGACTCCATCGCGGAGATCCCGCCGCCGCCCGTCGTGGCCCTGCTGGCGCTGTTCGCGCTCGCCGGACGGCACATGTCGACCCTGGCCGCGCGGACGGGCAACAAGTCCGTCTCCGCGTTCTTCCTGCCCCTGACCGTGCTGCTGCAGGCCGGGCCGGAGAACGCCAAGGCCCTCGAGTCGTCCTTCAAGAAGGACACCGAGGCCTACTGGGACGCGCTGCGCTACTGGCTCGAGCTGCGCAACGGCGAGATCGGCCTGCCCACGGCGTACGCGGTGAACCAGCGGCCGGTCGGGCTCGCGCTGTCCCAGACGATGTTCGGCGAGGCCGAGCGGCGCCAGCTGCACCGCATGTTCGAGGACCTGGGGATGACCACGGCCCAGGGGCTCTCCGCGGCCGAGCTCGGGGTCTACCTCGACTTCTGGCTGGACATGGCCGAGACCAAGGCGTCCAAGGCGATGAAGCAGGTCTGGGCGAACCCCCTCACCCGCGAGCCCGGCCTCGAGATCGCCCTGGCGGAGCTCGCGGTCTGGGAGCAGTCCCGCGAGCAGGCCCGCGCGGAGGTCCGCGCGAACGGCCGGGGGCCGGGCCGCAGCGCCGTCAAGTCGTGCTCGCTGTCCCTCACGGACAGCACCGACTACGTGGGCAACCCCGTGTTCGAGCTGGGCTTCGTGGTGCCCAAGCGCTTCCTCTCCGGCCGGGAGGTGGAGCTCGAGACCACGGCGGGGCCTCGCACGGTGTTCCTGTCCTTCATCGGTGACGCCTTCGTGGGGGTCTCCGCCTACACCGCAAGGATGGACCCGGGGACGCTGCTGGGCGGGAGCCTGCGGCTCAGCGCCGGGGACGTGCGCTTCGAGCGCCACCCGCGTCCCGTCGTGATCTTCGCCAAGGACGGCTTCTCGGACACCTTCATCTCCGTGGACCACATCCCCGCGGCCTGGCCGTGCCGGATCATGGTCCGGGACGAGCCCGAGTGGATCGCCCAGATCAAGCGCATCCTCGACGACTCCGCGTCCCCGGACTACCGCTTCGTCGAGGCCGGCACCCACGGTCTCGCCGAGGGCTGGGTGATGTTCGACGACGTGCAGGTGCTGCGCGCGGGCAACCCCGAGCTGACCGCCAACGACAACTTCTCCGGCCTGGTGCCCCGGCTGGTCCCCGCGATCACCCTCTCGGGAGGTCTGCGGATCCCCGGCGACGTGGTGCGCTGGTCCGCGCTGCGGCCCCCGCAGGTGACCATCACCTCGGACACGGACGCGCCCCTGAGCGTGGAGTGCGAGTGGCGCAACCCGCACTCCTTCAAGCTGGAGAAGGCGAAGCTCGTGGAGGGGCGCGTGCCGCCGTTCCAGATCTCGCTGCACGGCACGCCGATGGCGCGGGCGGACCGGACCCTCAAGCCCAACGACTACACCCTGGTCCTCAAGGCGGGTCGGACGGTCCGGCAGCGCCGTGAGTTCAAGCTCCGGGACTCGTCCTTCCACCTGACCCAGCGCTCCCTCGGCTACGAGGGCGAGATGGTGCACGTCGAGGAGGAGCCCCTGTGGCCCGTCACGGCGGGCATCGTGGCGGAGCTGCCCGAGCGGTACGTGCAGGGCGCCTTCGACAACCTGTCCGCGCGGGAGGCGGCCGGGGACCACGAGGTCCCCGGGGCCCCCGGCTGGCACTCCTCCGAGGGGCAGCTGCTGCTCGAGCGCACCAACGTGCTGCCCGAGCCGGAGGGGCGCTCCTGCCTGGCCACCGGCCGGCACCGCATCGTGCTGCCCGCCATGGAGCCCAAGGCGAAGGCGCCGTGGATCTTCGGGGAGTGCGCCCAGTGCGGGCTGCAGAAGCGCTATCCGGGGCGGCTCACGAAGCCCTCCGCGCTCACCTCCACCGGATCCGTCGAGGCGCTGCGCTTCATCGGCCCGGACGAGGGGGAGTACCCGACATCCTGGGCGCCGTTCCGGGACGCCCTCACCTTCCTGGGCGGCGGCAAGCGCTCGAGCCTGTCGATCGTGGCCCGCCAGCTCGAGGACTCCGAGCGCTTCGAGGAGTGGTTCGTGGGCCACCTGCAGGCCCTCGGCTTCCTCGAGGTGGTCCGCGACGAGCACTGGACGGTGCGGCGCTGGCAGGTCTGCGGACCCTCCCTCACCCAGCTCGTGGACGGCTCCGTGCTGCTCACCGGCGGCTGGACCCCGGAGAAGGAGGCCGTGGTCGCGGAGGCCGCCGCGGCGCAGGAGGCGTCCGTGGTGGTGCTCTCCCCCGAGGACCACGGGACCACCCTGCTGCAGGACGTGGACCTCGGGACGCTGCAGGAGGCGCTGCCGGTGGGGCTGTGCGACGTCGTCTTCGACGCCGGGCCCGCGATGCTGGAGACCCTGCCCCCGCTGTCCGAGGTCGAGGAGCAGCTGCGGCGGGCGGAGATGCAGTACAACGGGGTGGCCGAGCGCTTCGTCCCCGAGGACGCCACGTGGGAGCACACCGAGGACCGGAACCGGCCGGGACTGTACCGGATCAACCACCACCACCGGACCCGGTACGCGTTCCGCACCCCGGCCGACGTCGAGTCCGGCCACGCCCGCTTCGTGGCCTCGGGCATCGGCAAGCACTTCGCGGCCCGGCAGGCCGGGGTGCCGATCGTCTCCTACGACCCCGACCTGGAGCTGCTCTCCGTGCCCATCGGCGCGGAGCTGGCCGGGCTCTACGCCCGCGCCGCCGTCCTGTGCTCCGGGCTGCTGCCCGCGAAGGTCGACGAGGACTTCTCGCTCAACTACGGGGACATCACGCCCGAGTTCGCCCAGGCCCTCGTGGCCAAGCTCATGAGCTGAGCGGCTCCCGGCCGGG
>NZ_JBISWK010000167.1:0-5859 GCF_044462205.1 Kocuria rhizosphaericola
CGGTCCCCGGGCGCGCGGTCCGGCGCCGCTCAGCCCTGCCGCGGCCGGCGCCGCGGCGGCGCCGGCGGGACCACCCGTGCGGCCCGCACCTCGCCGGCGCCGATCCGCACGTCCCCGCGGCGGGTGCGCACCGTGACCGACGCCTCGTCCGCCGTCAGCAGCTCACCCAGGGCGTCGGTGAGCGGCAGCCCGGAGGCGTCGTCGGCGGGCAGGGCGTAGCGCACGCTCACGCGCGTCCCAGGAGGAAGGCCGGCGAGCAGCCCCTCGCCCGAAGATGACGTCCCGGACGGTGATGTTGAGCCGGATGTCGGATGCTCCATGCCTGTCATCCTAGCCAGGACACCGTGGCTAGACTGGTCGGAGCATCCCAGGAGAAAGGTTCGAACCGCCGTGACCTACGTCATCGCCCAGCCCTGTGTCGACGTGAAGGACAAGGCCTGCGTCGAGGAGTGCCCCGTCGACTGCATCTACGAGGGGGAGCGCTCGCTCTACATCCACCCCGACGAGTGCGTGGACTGCGGGGCGTGCGAGCCGGTCTGCCCCGTCGAGGCCATCTACTACGAGGACGACACCCCCGACGAGTGGGCCGACTACTACAAGGCGAACGTCGAGTTCTTCGACGACCTCGGCTCGCCCGGCGGCGCCGCGAAGCTCGGCAACACGCACACCGACCACCCCATGATCGCCGCGCTGCCGCCGCAGAACCAGGACGTCGCCCTGTGACGCAGGGGGACCGCTCCTTCGGCCTCGCCCTGCCCGACTACCCGTGGGACACGATGGCGCCGTACCGGGCCGTCGCCGCGGAGCACCCCGACGGGGTCGTGGACCTGTCCATCGGCACGCCCGTGGACCCCACGCCGCTGGTCGTCCAGGACGCGCTGGCCGCGGCCTCCGACGCCCACGGCTATCCGACCACCCACGGCACCCCCGCCCTGCGCGAGGCCGCCGCCGCGTGGTACGCGCGACGGCGCGGCGTGCCCGGCCTGGACCCCGCCGCCGTCATGCCCACGGTCGGTTCCAAGGAACTGGTCGCCTGGCTGCCGCTGCTGCTCGGCCTGCGCGCGGGCGACGTCCTCGTGCGCCCCACGGTGGCCTATCCCACCTACGACATCGGGGCCGAGCTGGCGGGCGCGGAGGCGGTCGCGGCGGACGACCTCGACGAGCTCGACGACGCCGTGCGCTCCCGCGTGCGCCTGGTGTGGCTGAACTCGCCCGCCAACCCCACCGGCATCGTCCGGGACGCGGCGTCCCTGCGCCGCGTGGTCGACCAGGCGCGCGCCCTCGGGGCCGTGGTCGCCTCGGACGAGTGCTACGCCGAGCTGGGCTGGGGCGCCTGGGACGTCCAGCAGGGCGGCACCCCGGTGCCGTCGGTGCTCGACCCCCGGGTCAGCGGAGGGGACCACTCCCTGCTGCTCTCCGCGTACTCGATGTCGAAGCAGTCCAACGCGGCCGGCTACCGGGCCGCGTTCCTCGCCGGCGACGCCCGGCTCATGGCGAGCCTCGTCAACTCCCGCAAGCACGCCGGGATGATCGTGCCCGCCCCGATCCAGGAGGCCATGCGGGTCGCCCTGGCGGACGACGCCCACGTCATCGCCCAGAAGGCGCTCTACCGGTCCCGCCGTGAGCGGCTCGTGCCCGCCGCCGAGGCCTTCGGGCTGCGGATCGAGCACTCGGAGGCCGGGCTCTACCTGTGGTGCACGGCCGGGGAGGACACCTGGACCACGGTTCAGCGCTTCGCCGAGCGGGGCGTGGTGGTGGGGCCCGGGGTCTTCTACGGGACGGCCGGCGAGGGCTACGTGCGCCTCGCCCTCACCGCCACCGACGAGCGCATCGACGCCGCCGTGGAGCGGCTCGGCCGCGCCTGACACGATCTCCCGCGGTGCCGGGATTGGTCCCGGTGCGGACGGAGCAGGTAGGTTGGACCCTGACGATCGCCGTGTCCGGCAGACACGGCCGTGCTGCGCCACCGGCGGCGCCCGGCACGGCGACCACGGGCACCGGACACCGACATCCACTCGCGGAGGACGAACATGACTGAGTCTGCACAGAAGACCGGGACGGCCCGGCTCGACCACGGGAACGGCAACCCGCTCGAGCTGCCCATCCAGGACGCCACCGAGGGCAACCGCGGGTACGCGATCACTAACCTGCTCAAGGAGACCGGCAACGTCGCCTTCGACCCTGGGTTCATGAACACGGCGAACGCGCGCTCCGCCATCACCTACATCGACGGCAACAACGGCATCCTCCGCTACCGGGGCTACCCGATCGAGGAGCTCGCCCAGCACTCGAGCTTCATCGAGACCGCGTACCTCCTCGTCTACGGCGAGCTGCCCTCGCCGACCGAGCTGGAGGAGTTCGACACCCGGATCCGCCGCCACACCATGGTCCACGAGGACCTCAAGAGCTTCTTCAACGGCTTCCCGCGCAACGCCCACCCCATGCCCGTGCTGTCCTCGGCCGTCTCGGCGCTGTCCACGTTCTACGCGGACTCCCTCGACCCGTTCGACCAGGAGCAGGTGGAGATCTCCACCATCCGGCTGCTCGCCAAGGTGCCCACGCTGGCCGCCTACGCGTTCAAGAAGTCCAAGGGCGAGCCGATGCTCTACCCGCAGAACGACCTCAACTACACGGAGAACTTCCTCCGCATGTGCTTCGGCGTGCCCGCCGAGGACTACGAGATCGACCCGGCGATGGCGAAGGCCCTGGACGTGCTGCTGATGCTGCACGCCGACCACGAGCAGAACTGCTCCACCTCCACCGTCCGGCTCGTGGGCTCCTCCCACGCCAACATGTTCGCCTCGGTCTCCGCGGGCATCAACGCCCTCTACGGCCCGCTGCACGGCGGCGCCAACGAGGCCGTGCTCGCCATGCTCAACCGGATCCAGACGGAGGGCGTCAAGCCCGAGGACTTCATGGAGCAGGTCAAGAACAAGGAGTCCGGCGCCCGGCTCATGGGCTTCGGCCACCGGGTCTACAAGAACTACGACCCCCGGGCCCGCATCGTCAAGGACTACGCCCACGAGATCCTCGAGAAGCTGGGCGGCAACGACCAACAGCTCGAGATCGCCATGCGGCTAGAGGAAAAGGCCCTCGCCGACGACTACTTCGTGGAGCGCAAGCTCTACCCCAACGTCGACTTCTACACGGGCCTGATCTACAAGGCGATGGGCTTCCCGGAGAAGATGTTCACCGTGCTCTTCGCGATCGGCCGCCTCCCCGGCTGGATCGCCCAGTGGCGTGAGATGATCGAGGACCCGGAGACCAAGATCGGCCGCCCGCGCCAGCTCTATGTGGGCGAGGGCGAGCGGCACTACCCGCAGCGCTGAGCCGACCCGCTCCCGGCACCGACGGACGCCGGGTCCGCACTCTCCAGGGTGCGGGCCCGGCGTCCTTCGTTCCGGGCCGGTGCCCGCCCCGGTACCGTGGTGGCATGAGCGAGCAGCGGCACACCCCGGACCGGATCACCGAGCTCGGTCCGGACGACGTCTTCGTCTTCGGCTCGAACGCCCGGGGCGCCCACGGCGCGGGCGCGGCGCGCACGGCCGTCGAGCGCTTCGGGGCCGTCATGGGGCAGGGGCACGGTCTGCAGGGCCGCTCGTACGCGATCGACAGCATGAGCGGGTTCGCGGAGCTCGAGCGGGAGGCCGCGGCGTTCGTGGCCTACGCCCGCGAGCACCCCGAGCTGACGTTCTGGCTCACCCGGGTCGGCACGGGCATCGCCGGTCACGACGAGCGGCGGGTGGCCGCCCTGTTCGCCGACGCGCCGGCCAACGTCGTCCGGCCCCGGGGCTGGTGAGCCCCGGCACCGCGCCCGGTGCTCAGGCGCCCGCGGCGTAGCCCTCGGGATTGCTCCGCTGCCAGTTCCAGTGGTCCCGGCACATCGTGTCGAGGTCCCGCTCGGCCGACCAGCCGAGCTCCGCCAGCGCCGTCGACGGATCCGCGTAGGACACCGCCGCGTCGCCGGGCCGGCGGGCCACGACCTCGTAGGGGATGCTCCGCCCGGAGGCCCGCTCGAAGGCCGCGTGGACCTCCAGCACCGAGTAGCCCTTGCCCGTGCCCAGGTTCCAGGTGCGCACCCCGCCGTGCTCGGAGACGTGGTCGAGAGCCCTCAGGTGGCCGTCGGCGAGGTCCACCACGTGGATGTAGTCGCGCACGCCCGTCCCGTCGGCGGTCGGGTAGTCCGCCCCGAAGACCCGCAGCTTCTCGCGCCGTCCCACGGCCACCTGGGCGATGAACGGCAGCAGGTTGTTCGGCACGCCCGTGGGGTCCTCGCCGATCCGGCCGGACTCGTGGGCGCCCACGGGGTTGAAGTAGCGCAGCAGGGCCACGTTCCAGGAGGGGTCCCCCGCGGCGAGGTCCACGAGCATGTCCTCGATGTGCTCCTTGGTGCGCCCGTACGGGTTCTGCGCGTCCATGGGCTGCTTCTCGGTCAGGGGCATCTCCTCGGGGGCGCCGTAGACCGTGGCCGACGAGGAGAACACGATGGTCCGGCAGCCGTGGGCCGCCATGGCGTCCAGCAGGTTGAGGGTGCCCGCCACGTTGGTGCGGTAGTACCAGAGGGGCTTCTCGGCCGACTCGCCGACGGCCTTGAGCCCGGCGAAGTGGATCACGGCCTCCGGGCGGTGCTCCGCGAACAGCGCGTCGAGTCCCGCGGGATCCAGGAGGTCCACCTCGGCGAACGCCTCGGCGGGCCGTCCCGCGAGGTCCTCGACACGTGCCAGCGAGGTCCGCGAGGAGTTCGCGAGGTTGTCCATCACGACGACGTCGTGCCCCGCCTCCAGCAGGGCGAGGACGGTGTGCGAGCCGATGTAGCCGGTTCCCCCGGTCACGAGAATCTTCATGGACCCAGCGTATCGGCCGGGCCGCGACGGGCCCGTCAGCGGCTCGCGAGGACCACCACGACGTCGCCGGCCGGGGGAGTGCCCTCGGGGTGCGCCTCGTCGGCGGCCACCCAGCCGGGGGCGGGCGCGAAGCGGGTGGTGCGCTGGTCCGCCCGGATCCAGCTGCGCCCGTCGAAGGACACCTCCGCGACGCCCAGCGCGTCCGCCTGCGCGACCGCCCAGTGCGCCACCGCCCAGCCCGCAGGCTCCCCGGGGGCGGGCACGACCACCCGGTCCCCGTCCACGCGCGGGTCCGGCGCCGCGGTCCCGAACGCGCCGCGGAGGGCGTCGGCCGCCCGGCGCGGGTCCCCGGGGGCCTCGGGATCACCCAGCACGCAGTTGAGCGAGCCCTCGGTGGCTCCGGTCAGGCTGCCGGCGAACGCCCGGGCGACACCCTCGTGCCGGGCGTACGCCTCCGGGTGCCCGGAGCGCTGGACCGCCTGGGCGGCGTCGGTGACGGACATCGTCGTGTAGTCGAGCTCGGCGAGGCCGTCGTAGAAGGCGGCCGTGGCGTAGGCAGGGTCCATGATCTGCTCGACCGTTCCCCAGCCCTGGGACGGGCGCTGCTGGAAGAGCCCCACGGAGTCCCGGTCGCCGTAGTCGATGTTGACCAGCTGCGACTCCTGCATCGCGGTGGCCAGGGCCACGACCGCCGCGTACGGGTCGGCGCGGCGTGCCACGGCCTCGGCGGCGACCAGGGCGGCGTTGGCCGACTGCTCCGCCGACAGGGTGTGCCGCTGCCGCTCCCCGTCCCCGTCCGTGGTCGAGACCACGCACCGGGGCTCACCGGCCGAGGGCCGGCCGGCGCGCAGCTCGACGGCCACGAGGATCCCCGCGGCGAGCAGGGCGCCGACGAGCAGGAGGACGAACAGCGGCAGCCGGAGCGAGCCGCTGCGGCGGCCGGGGACGGGGGAGGACACGGGCGCTCCTGGGCGGACGGGGAGACGGGTGGGGGGAACGGGAGGGCCGGGGACGG
>NZ_JBISWK010000168.1:0-7486 GCF_044462205.1 Kocuria rhizosphaericola
CGGCGTCCGGTGGCGGGACGGGGCCCGCGGCGCTCAGTTGGCGTGCAGCGCCGCGTTGAGCTCCACGGTCCCGCCGGCCCGCGGCAGCACCTCGACCGCACCGGTGAGGGAGTTGCGGCGGAACAGCAGGTTGGACACGCCGGAGAGCTCCGAGGCCTTGGCCGTGGACCGCTCGCCGTCGGAGTGCACGCTCACGCGGGTGCCGGCGGTGACGTAGAGGCCGGCCTCGACCACGCAGTCGTCGCCGAGGGAGATGCCGACACCGGAGTTGGCACCGAGCAGCACGCGCTCGCCCACGGTGATCCGCTCCTTGCCGCCCCCGGAGAGGGTGCCCATGATGGAGGCGCCGCCGCCGAGGTCCGTGGCGTCGCCCACGACCACTCCGGCGCTGATCCGGCCCTCGACCATGGACTGGCCGAGGGTGCCGGCGTTGAAGTTGACGAAGCCCTCGTGCATCACCGTGGTGCCCTCGGCGAGGTGGGCGCCGAGCCGGATCCGGTTGGCGTCGCCGATCCGCACGCCGGTGGGGACCACGTAGTCGACCATCCGCGGGAACTTGTCCACGCTGTGCACGGTCACGTGCCCGCCGGAGGCCTTCATCCGGAGCAGCCCGAGGGTCAGCTCCTCGGCGAGCACGGGCCCGCGGTCCGTCCAGGCGACGTTCGCGAGCAGGCCGAACACGCCGTCGAGGTTCAGGGTGTTGGGGCGCGCGAGGCGGTGGGAGAGCAGGTGCAGGCGCAGGTACGCGTCCGCGGCGTCCGCGGGCGCGGCGTCGAGGTCGATCACGGTCTCGACGATCTCGCTGCGGACGTTGCGGTCGGGGTCGGTGGTGGCCGCGAGCCGCAGGTCGGCGTCGAGGGACGTGTCGACAGCGTCGGAGAGGGACGGGGCGGGGTACCAGACGTCGAGGACGGTGCCCTCCTTGGGGCCCGAGGCCACGACGGTGGCCAGGCCGAGACCGGAGGCGGGACGAGAGGTGGAAGCAGTCATGGCCTCCATCCTACGGGGGACCCCGGCCCCGGGCCGACCGGCGGTGACGGCCGCCCCGTTATGCTGGCAGCCATGATCGCACCGGAGCTGGACCTTGCCGCGGACCCCGCCGACCTCACGGCGGCCCTCATCGACATCGCCTCCGTCTCGGGCTCGGAGGGCCCCCTCGCCGACGCGGTGGAGGCCGCGCTGCGCCGGCTCCCGCACCTTGCGGTGCACCGGGACGGGGACGCCGTGGTGGCCCGCACCGACCTGGGCCGCGCCGAGCGGGTCGTGCTCGCCGGCCACCTCGACACCGTGCCCCTGCCGACCACCCCGGGTGCCCGCGGGACCGTGCCGTCCACGTGGACGGGGGCGGGCGGGGCCCGGGTGCTCCACGGTCGCGGCGCGACCGACATGAAGGGCGGGGTGGCCGTCCAGCTCGCCCTGGCCGCGGCCCTGCCGGAGCCGAACCGCGACGTCAGCTACGTGTTCTACGACCACGAGGAGGTCGAGGCCGCCGCCAGTGGGCTGGGCCGGCTCCAGCGCCACGCCCCCGAGCTGCTCGAGGCGGACTTCGCGGTGCTGCTCGAGCCCACCGACGGGACCGTGGAGGGCGGGTGCAACGGCACGATGCGCTTCCGCATCACCACCACGGGCCGTGCCGCCCACTCGGGGCGGTCCTGGATCGGGGAGAACGCGATCCACAAGCAGGCCGACGTCCTCGCCCGCCTGGCGGCCTACGAGCCGCGGACCGTGGCGGTGGAGGGGCTCGAGTACCGGGAGGGGCTCAACGCGATCCGGATCGGCGGCGGCGTGGCCGGCAACGTGGTCCCGGACACCGCCCACGTGGAGATCAACTACCGTTTCGCCCCGGACAGGAGTCCCGACGACGCCCTGGCGCACGTGCGGGAGGTGTTCGCCGGCTACGAGCTCGAGATCACGGACCTCTCCCCGGCGGCCCGGCCCGGCCTGGACCGCCCCGCGGCCGCCGCCTTCGTGGCCGCCGTGGGCCAGGAGCCCAAGCCCAAGTACGGCTGGACCGACGTGGCCCGCTTCTCACAGATGGGCGTGCCCGCCGTGAACTTCGGCCCGGGCGACGCGCTGCTGGCCCACACCGACGACGAGCACGTGAGCGCCGACGCGGTCCGGGAGTGCTACCGGGCCCTCGCCGGGTGGCTCACGGACTGACCGGCCTCAGACCCTGACCTCCTCGGCGGCCATGGGGCCCTCGGCCGCCTTGGTCGCGCCTCCCGTGCGGAAGCTGAGGAACCGGGAGAGCCACGCCGCCAGCAGGGTCAGCAGGTAGTTGATGAGCACGAAGACCAGCGCCACCACGAACAGGGTCTGCAGGATGTTGCCGTCTCCGGCACCCAGCCGCCTGCCGCTCGCGAGCAGCTCGGGGTAGGTGATGATGTAGCCCAGGGCCGTGTCCTTGAGGATGACCACGAACTGGCTCACCATCGAGGGCAGCATCGCCGTCAGGGCCTGCGGGAGCTCGATCATCCGCAGGGACCGGGACGGGGTGAGGCCGATGACGAGGCCGGCCTCCCGCTGCCCCTTGGGCAGCTGGTGGACGCCGGAGCGGATGAGCTCGGCGATCACGGCACCGTTGTAGAACATCAGCCCCAGGACCACGGCCCAGAACGGCACGTTCGCGGGTTCCACCAGACCGGCCCGGCCGATCCCCAGGTAGAAGAAGATCATCATCACCAGCACGGGCACGGCCCGGAAGAACTCGACCACCACGGTGGAGACCAGCCGCACCGGGGCGATATGGGAGAGCCGGCCCAGGCCGAAGATCAGACCGAAGGCGATCGAGAGCACCACGGCCAGCAGCGCGGCCCGCAGGGTGTCCCACAGGCCCGGGAGCAGGAAGTTCTCCCACGTGCGCGCCGTCAGCAGGGGCGTCCACTTCGAGGCGTCGAGCTGGCCCTGCTCGGCGAGCTCGCCGAGCACGACCCAGGCGAGGGCGGCCGCGAGCAGCACGCCCACCACGTTGAGCACCGCGCTGACGCGTCGGCCGCGGGGTCCTTGGACGTCGAAGAGGACGTTCTGGGTCTTTGCCATCAGCGCTTCACCGCCAGTTTCCGGGAGGCCCAGGTGGTGAGCAGACCCACCGGGACGACGATGAGGACGAAGCCGAGGGCCACCACCAGGAAGATCGCGATGATCACGTCCGGGCGGAACTCGATCATCGTCTTCATGAGGGAGGAGATCTCGGTCACGGACGCCGCGGCGGCCACCGTGGTGTTCTTGGTCAGGGCGATCAGGGTGTTGCCCAGCGGGGTGATCGCCCCGCGCAGCGCCTGCGGGAAGATGATGAGCCGCGCCGCGGGCAGGAAGCTCAGCCCGATGGCCCGGGCGGCCTCCGCCTGGCCGGCCGGGACGGTGTTGACCCCCGAGCGGATCGCCTCGCAGACGAACGCCGCGTGGTAGAGGCTCAGGCCGAGGACCGCCCAGTTGAAGAAGTTCTGGTTGAAGTCCGAGGAGAGGCTGATTCCCAGCTGGCTCCACACGCCCAGGACCAGGAAGACGAGGATGATCGTCAGCGGGGTGTTGCGGAACAGGTTCACGTAGCCCGTGCCCAGCAGCCGCAGCGACGCGATGGGCGAGATGCGC
This sequence comes from Kocuria rhizosphaericola, assembly GCF_044462205.1. Classification (NCBI taxonomy): domain Bacteria; kingdom Bacillati; phylum Actinomycetota; class Actinomycetes; order Micrococcales; family Micrococcaceae; genus Kocuria; species Kocuria rhizosphaericola. The sequence goes on from NZ_JBISWK010000168.1 coordinate 3,592, forward strand.
ATCAGGGCGATGAGCGCGCCGAGGGCCGCCGAGCCGAGCGCGGCGAAGAAGGTCAGCCGGAGGTTGACCCAGAAGGCGGCGAGGACGTCGTACTGGTCGAACAGGCTGGCGAAGTCGGTCAGGTAGTCGGACACGGGAGCTCCCGGAGCTGGGGCTGGTGCTGGGTCACGCGAGGGCCCTTCGTCGTGGATCGATCGTTCGCTCTGCTGTCGGGGCGGGCCCCGTGGCCGGCCGGCTCCCGGCCGGCCACGGGGTCACACGGTCCTGGTCACTCGCCGCAGGGCTCGGGCTCCGGCGGGTTGAGCTCCTCGTTGTACGAGTAGTTGGCGCCCTCCGTGTTGGAGGTGACCGCCTCCTCCCAAGCCCCCTCCTCGATCATCTTGGTGATGGCCTCGTTGACGGCCTCGCACTGGTCGGAGCCCTGCGGGAGGCCCACGCCGTAGCGCTCCTCCGAGAAGGTGTTGCCGACCACCTTGAACTTGCCCTGGTTGGCGTCGGTCGAGGCGAGTCCCGCGAGGATGATGTCGTCCGTGGTCACGGCGTCCACCTGGCCGGACTCCAGGAAGGTCACGCACTCGGCGTAGCCGCCCTGCTCCACGAGGTTCACGCCGGGCACCTCCTCCTGCACGTTGACCGCGGAGGTCGAGCCCGTGACCGAGCACAGGTTCTTGCCGTCGAGGTCGGCGGGGCCCTGGATGCTGTCGTCGTCGGCGCGGACCAGCAGGTCCTGGCCGGCCACGAAGTAGGGGCCCGCGAAGTCCACGGTCTGGTCGCGCTCGTCGGTGATCGAGTACGTCGCGAAGATCATGTCCACCTGGTCGTTCGCGAGCATGTTCTCGCGGTTGGCGGAGGGGGACTCGACCCATTCGATCTGGTCCTCGGAGTAGCCGAGCTCGCCCGCGACGTACTCGGCGACGTCGACGTCGAAGCCGGTGTACTCGCTGCCGTCGCGGAAGCCGAGCCCCGGCTGGTCGTACTTGATGCCGATCCGGACGGACTCGCCCGAGCCGCCGCCCTCGCCGCCCGTGCCGGACCCGCCGTCGTCGCCACCTCCGCACGCGGAGAGGGTCAGGGCCGCGGTCGCGGCCATCGCGGCCAGTCCGAGGGGCTTGCTGCTGCGCATGGTGTGCTCCTTGCTGTGGAGGTGGTGGCGTCGGGTCGGAGGGACGGTGGCGGTCAGTGGCCGAGGATCTTGCCCAGGAAGTCCTGGGCGCGCTCGGAGCGCGGGTTCGTGAAGAACTCCTCGGGGGTGTTCTCCTCGACGATCATGCCGTCGGCCATGAAAACGACGCGGTCGGCGGCCTTGCGGGCGAAGCCCATCTCGTGGGTGACCACGATCATCGTCATGCCCTGCTTCGCGAGGGCGACCATCGTGTCGAGGACCTCGTTGATCATCTCGGGGTCGAGGGCGGAGGTGGGCTCGTCGAAGAGCATGACCTTCGGCTCCATGGCCAGGGCACGGGCGATGGCGACGCGCTGCTGCTGGCCTCCGGAGAGCTGGGCGGGCAGCTTCTCGGCCTGGTTGGCGACGCCCACGCGGGTCAGCAGCTCCATGGCCAGCTTCTTCGCCTCGGCCGCCGACTTGCCCCGGACCTTGACGGGGCCCAGCGTCACGTTCTGCAGGACCGACTTGTGGGCGAAGAGGTTGAAGGACTGGAACACCATGCCCACGTCGGCGCGCAGCTTCGCGAGGGCCTTGCCCTCCTCGGGCAGCTGCTTGCCGTCGATGAGGATCTCACCGTCGTCGATGCTCTCGAGCCGGTTGATGGCCCGGCACAGGGTCGACTTGCCCGAGCCCGAGGGCCCGATCACGACCACCACCTCGCCGCGCCTCACCTCCAGGTCGATGTCCCGGAGCACGTGCAGCTCCCCGAAGTGCTTGTTGACGTGCGACATGCGGACCAGGGCCTCGCCCGTCCCCGCGGCGGAGGAGGCCGGTGCGGCTGTCGGCGGAGTGGCGTGTGACATACCGGAAAGATACCCCGGATTCGTCCCGTGTGACGCCGGACACGTGGCAAACGCGTGAATTGGGTACCCGACCGTAGAAATGTTGCGGCGGCCACGGCAGCACGCCCGTCCGCACCGGCCCGCAGCCCGGCGCATAGCCTGGGGGCATGACCGAACTCCTCGTGGTGCTGACCGGGCTCGTGCTGCTGCTCACGGTGGCGGGCGTCGTCGTGCTCGGCAACGACCGGTTCTCCGACCGGGTCGCGCCGGCCCGGGACGGGATCGACACCGGCCGCGCCCCCGCCGCGCCGCTCGTGCTGCCCGAGCACCCGACCGCGGAGGACGTCGAACGGATCGCGTTCTCCGTCCGGCGCCGCGGTTACGACCCCGCGGAGGTCCACGCCGTGCTCGCCCACCTCGCGGAGCGGCTGCCGCCGCCGCAGGACCCGGCGTCCCGTTCGGTGCCGGAGGCGTGAGCCGTCGCCCGGCCGCGGCCCCCTGGTGGGCGCAGGCCCTGCTGGTCTGGGCGGCGTCCCGGATCTGGGCCTGGGCCGTGTTCACCACGGTGGGCCGGCAGCAGGGGCCCGGCCCGTGGGGGGACGGCGCCCTGGGCTATCTCGCGTTCACCGGCACCTGGGACTCGGACTGGTACGAGCGCATCGCCCGGGAGGGCTATCCCGGGGCACTGCCCCGGGACGGGAGCGGGCAGGTCCAGGAGAACGCCTGGGCCTTCTACCCGGTCTTCCCGCTGGTCGTCCGCGCGGTCTCCGCGGCGACCGGCACGGGCTGGGACGTGACCGCCTCGGCCGTGTCCCTGGCGGCGAGCCTCGGCGCCGTCCTGCTCGTCCACCGGCTGTTCCTCCGGCTCGCCCCACCGGCCACCGCCCTGTGGGGTCTCGCGTTCTTCGCGTTCAACCCGGTGGCCCCGGTGCTGCAGGTTCCCTACGCCGAGTCGCTGCACCTGCTGCTGCTCGCGGGCGCGCTGCTGCTGGTGGCGCGGGGGCGGCACCTCGCGGCCGCCCCCGTCGTGCTCGTCATGTGCCTGACGCGCCCCGCGGGGGTCCCGTTCGCCGCGGCCCTCGGGATCACGTGGCTCGTGCGCTCCGTGCGCCGGCACCGGGCCGGGGAGCTGCGCCGCGCCGTCGACGCCGTCGACGGGCTCTTCGCCCTCGCGGTCTTCTCGTGCGGCGCCGCTCTCGCCTGGCCGGGCATCGCCTGGGCCGTCACGGGCGAGTCGACCGCGTACACCGACACCGAGACGGCGTGGCGGGGCGGCGGGCTGCATCCGGTCGTGCCGTGGTTCGACGCGGCCGCCGGGCTGTTCGGGCCCGTGCTCGGGCTCGCGGCGCCCGTGCTGCTGGTCGCCGGCGGGACGGTGCTGCTGCGCGCCCGCGTGGTGCGCGACCGTCTGGACCTGCTCACGCGCGTGTGGCTGGCGAGCTACGCCGTCTACCTGCTCCTGTTCCTCCATCCCCAGAGCAGCACCTTCCGGCTGCTGCTGCCGCTGTTCCCGCTCGCCCTGCCGCTGGCCGCGGTCTCGGACTCGCGCGCCTACCGGGTGGCCTGCGTGGTCTCCGGCGCGGTGCTCCAGCTCGTCTGGGTCGGCTGGCTGTGGCACTGGAAGCAGCTGCCCGGGGGCGGGGACTACCCGCCCTGACCCTGTGCCGGCCGCGCCGACGCGGCCCCCCGGGCGCCGGGGCGGTCCGGATCCACGCCGGTGGCTCGGATAGGATGGGAGCCACACCAATCGAGAAAGAGGAGTTCCCACATGGCGGCCATGAAGCCGAGAACCGGTGACGGACCGATGGAGGTCACCAAGGAGGGGCGCAGCCTCATCATGCGGGTGCCGCTCGAGGGCGGCGGTCGGCTGGTGGTCGAGCTGAAGCCGGGCGAGGCCGCGGAGCTCAAGGAGTGCCTGGCCGGCGTCACGGAGTGACCCCAGGCGTGG
>NZ_JBISWK010000169.1:0-1958 GCF_044462205.1 Kocuria rhizosphaericola
GCCGGGCCCCTCGCCGTTCCGCAGAGCTGTTCGGCGGGGCCGGCCGCTCAGCGGCGGACGGCCAGCAGCAGTCCCGACCCGGTCGTCAGCAGGGCGGTGCTGAAGCGCTCGTCCTCCCGGAACAGCCGGTGCACCGCCCGCATCGTCCGGGTGTTCTCCTCCCGGTTGGCCGGCTGAGCCACCTTGTCCTGGGACAGCGCGTCGTTGACCACGAGCATCCCGCCGGGGCGCAGCAGCCGGACCGCCTCCTCCGCGTACTCCAGGGTGCCCTCGGCGTCGCCGTCGAGGAACACGAGGTCGTAGGCGCCGGCGCTGAGCCGGGGCATCACGAGGGACGCGCGGCCGGGGATGGTGCGGGTCCGGCTCGTCGGGACCCCGGCCTCCCGGAACGTGTCGCGGGCCGCGCGCAGCGCCCGGATGTCGGTGTCGATCGTCGTCAGCACGGACGTGCCGGGCAGCCCGCGCAGCAGGGCGAGCCCGGACACCCCGGCCCCCGTGCCCACCTCGACCACCGTGGCGGGCCGCGCCGCCGCGGCGAGCACGGTCAGGGCGGCGGCCGTCCCCGGGGTGACCGGGGGGATGCGCAGGGCCAGGGAACGTTCCCGGGCGCGGTAGGCGAGCTCGTCCTCGGCGGCGAACGCCTCGGCGTACGACCAGCTCGTCGTCTTGTCCGCGCCCATGGTCCGCCCTTCGTCGCTGTAGTGGATGCGCGCCATCCTACCGGCTGCGGCTCTCCGCCCGGCCACCGTCCAGTCGGCATCCAGCTTCCCCGTCGATCATGGAGTTGTCCACGGTCCCGTTCCCGGTGCCGACCGCGGCGCCGGGCCGGACCACGGGTCCGCCCGGACCGCGCCACGCCGACCGCCGCACGAGGAGGACCGATGCCCCGCCCGGACCGCACCGCGCCGGCCCGCCGCAGCAACGCGCTCCCCGTGGCCGCGGCCACCGTGAGCGCGGTGCTCACCCTCCTCCTGGGCACCGGCTACGCGGTCGGGCGCACGGTCGTGGCGGAGTCCCCGGCCGGCGGCGCGGAACGGGTCCCGGTCTCGGCGTGGCACGGCACGCAGGGCGTGCTGCACGCGGACGAGGTGTCCGCTGACGGGCTGCGCGCGGAGGGGTGGACGCTGCCCACGCTGGCCTCGGACGGATACCGGGTGGTCTCGATGACCCGGGGCACGCTGTCCGGGCACCCGGTCGTGGCCGTCAAGCTGGACCGCGGCGAGGACGAGGTCGTCGTGGTCGAGCAGCGCGGGCGGATCGACCGGGAGAACCCCATGGACGGGCTCACCGGGTTGCCCGTGAGCGCGGAGGGCCTCGAGCCCGTGGCGGTGGAGGGCGTGCCCCTGTGGGTGGACGCCGGACCGCCGTGGCGGGCCGTGCTCGTGGGGGACGCGGTCGTCTACACGGTCACCGGCGACTCCGGCCCGTCCGCGATGGCCCGCACCGTCAACCTCGTCGTGGCCGACGAGCGGGGGCGCGTCGTGGAGCCCTCCGCGGGGGAGCCGGGCGTCGTGGAGACGGTGGCCGCGGGTCTCGGCGAGATCTTCGGCTGAACGGGCCCCGGCCCTCCGACTGGTAAAATCTGTTCCTGTGCTCGGCATCAACGGCGGCGAAGCGATCATCCTGGTGCTCCTGGCCCTGTTCATCATCGGGCCGGAGCGGCTGCCGGAGTACGCGGAGAAGCTCAAGGACCTGGTCAAGGCCGCCAAGCGGTACGCGACCGGCGCCACCGAGGAGCTCAAGGAGACCCTCGGACCGGAGATCGCCGACGTCGACTGGCGCAAGCTCGACCCCCGCCAGTACGACCCCCGCACCATCGTGCGCCAGGCCCTGCTGGAGGACGACGAGCCGGCGGAGCCCGCCGCGCCGCGGCCCCGCCCCGGTCCGGTGCTGACCCGCCTGGCCCCCGGCGAGCGGGCGCCCTTCGACACCGAGGCCACCTGAGCCGGCCGCCGCGG